>JANXMF010000098.1 GCA_025354795.1 Pseudobdellovibrionaceae bacterium | reverse complement strand
GGAAGGAATCACGTAGGCCTCAAACACCGCCCAGCGGATAAATAGCGCCAGTACAATGGCGACTAGGAACGAACCTGGCCCTTCCGTCCAGAAGGCGCCCCGCCAGAGCGACCTCACTCGTCAACCTTGAGAATCGCCAAGAAGGCCTCTTGCGGTACGTCTACCCGGCCGATCGACTTCATGCGCTTTTTGCCTTCCTTTTGCTTTTCGAGCAGTTTGCGCTTACGGCTGATATCGCCGCCGTAACATTTGGCCGTGACGTCTTTGCGAAGGGCACCGAGCGTTTCACGCGCCACGATTTTGCTGCCGATCGCGGCCTGAATAGCGACTTGATATTGTTGCCGTGGTATCAACTCCTTGAGTTTAGCTGCGAGTTTATGGCCGCGGGTGGTGGCCTTTGAGCGGTGCACTATGATACTTAGCGCATCGATCGATTCCCCATTGATCAAAATATCCATTTTCACCAAATCGCCGTCCGCGAAATCGCTCAACTCATATTCCATGGAGGCGTAACCCTTGGTGATCGACTTCAGCTTGTCGTAAAAATCCATCACCATTTCATTGAGCGGCAGGCGATATTCAATAATCACTTTGGTGTCGGTGATGTACTCCATTTTGATCTGCATGCCGCGCCGGTCTTCACACAATTTCAGTAAACCGCCAATATATTCAGACGGTGTGTGTAGACTGAGTTTCACGTACGGCTCTTCGATGCGCAAAATCTGCGTGGGTTCCGGCATTTTGGCAGGATTTTCCAATTCAAGCATAGAGCCATCGGTGTTGTGCACGCGATAAACGACCGAGGGTGCGGTGATAATTAAATTGAGGTTAAATTCGCGCTCTAAGCGTTCCTGCACGATCTCCATGTGCAACAGGCCGAGAAATCCACAACGAAAGCCAAAACCCAGCGCCACGGAGGTTTCAGGTTCCCAATTCAAGCTGGAGTCGTTCAACGAGAGTTTTTCCAAAGCCTCTTTCAGATCTGCAAAGTGCTGGGCCTCGACGGGAAAGATCCCAGAGAAAACCATGGGTTTCACTTTTTGGAAACCGGGCAAAGCTTCGCTTGCCGGACGCTTTGCCACAGTCACGGTGTCGCCCACTTTGACGTCGCGAATATCCTTCATGCCACAAATGATAAATCCGACTTCACCGGCTTCGAGCACCTCGAGATTGGTGGCGAACGGTGAGAACACGCCCATTTTCAGAACCTCGTGGGTCTTGTCGGTCGCCATGAATTTGATGGCCTCGCCGACTTTGAGCGAGCCATCCACCACTCGCACCAACACCACCACTCCTTGATAAGAATCAAACCACGAATCAAAAATTAGCGCGCGCAAAGTCTTTGCGCGATCGGCCTTGGGCGGCGGAACTTTGGCCACTACAGCTTCCAGAATTTCGTGAATGCCCTTCATTTCCTTTGCACTCGCTAAAATTGCGTCGGAGGCGTCGAGCCCGATATGCTCTTCGATTTGGCGTCTCACGCCTTCCGGATCGGCCGCAGGGAGATCAATCTTGTTCAACACCGGGATAATCGCGAGATCGTTTTCGAGTGCCAGATAAACGTTAGCCAGAGTCTGCGCTTCTACACCTTGGGAGGCATCGACCACTAAGATTGCACCTTCGCAGGCGGCGAGACTGCGCGATACCTCGTAGGAAAAATCCACGTGCCCGGGAGTATCGATCAGATTCATCTGATAGGTGTTGCCGTCTTTGGCGTCGTACATCAGGCGCACGGTCTGGGCTTTGATGGTGATGCCGCGTTCGCGCTCAAGGTCCATGCTATCGAGGAATTGCGCGCGCTTTTCGCGATCCGAAAGAGTTTTGGTCACTGACAGTAAACAGTCGGCCAGCGTCGACTTGCCGTGATCAATATGGGCAATGATCGAAAAATTGCGGATGAACTCTGGTTGCATATATGGATCGACAATTACCATAGACCTGCGATGGGTCAAAGAAGAACCGGAACGGATTGGGGGGGGGAGATCAATTTGCGGGTAGCCACGCCTTTTTTCTTGTCCCGAAGCCATCATGGCCGTTTGCCCGCACCCCCCCCCTCCTACAAACGCTTGAGTGTTTCCACTGCGTCTCGCAGCGCATCGGCACGATCGGTTTTTTCCCACGTGAGCTCGGGATGGAGACGGCCAAAGTGGCCGTAGTTCGTAGTTTTGCGAAACTTGGGCTTGAGCAGGTCAAATTGCTCGATGATTGAAGCGGGCTTGAGGTTCCAAAGTTTGCGCACAGCCTGAGCGAGGACTTCGCCGCCCACTTTGGAAGTCCCGTAATCGTTGACCATAATGCTCACGGGTTCAGCCACTCCGATGGCGTAGGCCAATTGCACCAAAACCTTGTCGGCCAATCCGGCGTGTACGATATTTTTGGCCACGTGACGAGCTGCATAGGCCGCCGAACGATCCACCTTTGAGGGGTCTTTGCCGGAAAATGCTCCGCCTCCGTGAGCGCCATGGCCACCGTAAGTGTCGACTATGATTTTGCGGCCGGTGAGCCCACAATCCCCTTGCGGGCCGCCGATAACAAAGCGGCCTGTTGGATTAATGTGATACTTGGTTTTAGCATCAATCCACTGCTTGGGAATAGCGGCCGGAATCAATTTATCAATGATAAATTCTTTAATTTTCGCTTGATCCACCGTCGGTGCATGTTGAGTCGAGAGCACGATGGTGTCGATACGGGCGGCTTTGCCATCGCGGTACTCCACCGTCACCTGACTCTTTGAGTCAGGACGCAGGAAATCGACCACATTTTTCTTACGCATTTGCGCGAGCTCATACATCAATTGATGGGCCATTGCGGTCGAAAGCGGCATGGATTCAGGAGTTTCATTGTTGGCGTAACCGAACATGATACCTTGGTCGCCGGCGCCTTGTTCTTTTGCGTCCACCCCCATGGCGATGTCTGGGCTTTGTTTGTCGAGAGACGTCAACACTGCGCAGGATTTGTAATTGAAACCTTTGTCGCTCGAATCATAACCTACGTCCTTTACGACTTCCCGCGCCACAGCCGAGTAATCGACCACGCCTTTGGAAGTGATTTCGCCGGCCAACACGATGAAGCCCGTGGAAACCATGGTTTCACAAGCGACCCGCGAGCGCGGATCCTGGACTAAGAAGCTATCGAGGACTGCGTCGCTGATTTGATCGGCCAATTTGTCGGGATGACCTTCGGAGACGGATTCACTCGTGAATAAGTAATTAAGCATAGGACCCAGCCTTCCATGTAATAACGATATTTCGATTTAGCTGGGGACAGGCTTTGGGTCAACTGACTTTCGCGAGTTTCGCCTTGGGCAATTTATGGGTTTTGATTTTGGCCTTCTTGCGCGCCAACTGCTTGCTGATTTTTTCTAAAGCTAGGTCGAAAGCCAGAAAATAATCTTCGCCGACGGCGCGCGCATGCATTTCGAGGTGCTGGCCGCGCACGTGAA
>JANXMF010000018.1 GCA_025354795.1 Pseudobdellovibrionaceae bacterium | reverse complement strand
CTGCAAATGCTCGCCATGACAAAGCCCCAACTCGTGTGGCAGAACTTCGGCTCCTGGATTCGCACAATTCGACCAAATATTCTTCCCTCGGAAGCTATCGTCATGAGTTCCCTCAGAAATACACTCCCGGAATTTCTCAAGGCTTCAACAACTGATCAAAACATTAAGAAATTCATACTCGATAAAATTGATTTAGACCGTGCCGAAGGGCAAAGAATGGTTGCTTGATCGACGTTTGTCGCGAAAACTCGGTACTCACGAGTACATATACAGCTCAATTATTTATATTGTCATCAACTGACGCGCTCATAAAAAAGATTTTCAAATGGCTTCATCTTCCATACATCATACCCGTCGAGTAACCACGCTAACTGATCTGAACTGATTTGCACAACCGATTCCGTGTGCTTCCTCGGCCAGATAAATTTCGCCTCCTCTAATCGCTTTTGCCAGAGCGCAAAACCAGAACGGTCAAAATATAAAATCTTAATCGAGTCGCGTTTTCGGCCCATGAAGACAAACAGATGCGGCTCCATCAAACTTCCCATGCGCGCCGATTCCACTAGTATCGAAAGGCCGTTGATCTGCTTTCTCATATCCACAGGGTCCCTGTGGATAAATACTTTCGTAAACTCCTTGAGCGATTTCATCGACCACCTCCCGCTTGAAGCTGGAATATCAATTGCGCAAGCCAAGCTGGATCGGGCAAAAGTGTGCCACTCAATTGAGCGCTTCTGGTGACCTCTACCGGAATAAAGCTGGGGAGCATCGCGCTCGACGACTCCTTGGCTAACTTATCCTTCCAGTAATAAAATCCAGCCGGAGAAATTTGCCGCGACCGGCAATATGAAATCACCGTGCCAGAATAGTTTTTCACGCCCTCGACATGGTTTATCCACATCCGACGCCTTGTATTGATTGCTGTTTGCATAATGGACCTCCTAGTTGGAGGTCAGACTAGTGCGCTCGCTGCGCTTGCGCAAAACCGGTTTATGGAGCGCTTACCGTTTGCCATTGGGTGGCTCCTCTCTGTTTCTGTGATTCATTAAGTCTCGATAACCTATTGAAAACACAGATTGGTTGAGCCACTCAGCCTTCAAATTTCAACTACGCGTGGGGCTAGGTCGATTTATTTCGGTTGAGGCTTAGTTTACACTGATCATGCGTGCAACTGAACTCAGCATCTCAAAATAACGCGAGATGAGGGCACTGCTTTTCTTGCAACTAAAAATCACAGGTAGTCAACTAATTCAGGAGAACCCTCAATAGAGGGCGCCTTGCCATTCCAACAAAAGCAATTCGTCGTAAGTCGCGTCGTGGTTTGTCCCTAAAGCAATATCAAGCGGTCCCGGAGAAATCGTGCGCTCATCATTTCCGTGAAGATGATGGAGCAAGTGTTTTCGCACACCTGCTCGCGCCACTCGAGTGTTCATAAACCAACGTGATATTGGATCCGCCTGTTCAATCATTGTCTGTCCCGGGACATGCATTTTAATATGGTACCAATTTACGGATCCTATGAACATCACGGACGTTGCTAGTTCAGGTCCAAAGAAAGCGGGGCCCGTGTCGAGTCCAAAAAGAGAGGTAATGACGTGAGTCGTATAGGCAAGCGCGGCACTAAACGGCAATGCGATGAAAGCATTAAAAAGTGGCTCGCCAAATCTCGAACCTCCTTTGCTGCGCAGGAGTGTTCTATCTAAATCATCCGTTCGCGATCGGGCCTTGTCCAGCACAACTGCAGCTTTGTCTCGATTGTGCTGAGTCTTTGCTTCGTAGTTCGGATCAGATGGATCGAAGTCTCCGTAAGAATCGACTAAATTTTTCGAAAATTCACTATGGTGTGTTTGTCCGTGGGCGATTGTCCAATTCTCAATTGCGCTTCCTAATTCTGATGAAACCGCCTTCATGGCCGCAATGTCAGACCTTGAGGAGTGGCCGACGATGGAGTGAGCATAATACTCAACTAGAGACGAAAATAGATAGCCCTCCATGAGGCCGGCCATGATTTGTGATCCGACTGAGGTGTTGCTAATGAGGACCGTCATGAACAGACTTGCCGTTACAACATCTTGAGGCAAGGGAATGAAATTGCGAGACGTCTGAACGATTCGCCCAAAGATGCCAAGATTTCCTTCCGCATAAATTGCATTGTGATAGAGGATTTCTTTTCGCGATGCAAATCTCGCTAGCGCTCTTCTCGGTAAACGGGCCGTCAATTTTTCATCGGTGAGTTCACTTGGCAACGCCTCATCGAGAAACTTCTCGCGACTCGATCGGAGAAGTTGCCGAACTTGAGCCATGCCCTCAGCATTGATTCCCATTTTCTCAAAAAGTCCACTTCTCAGACCGAAGATGAGAGCATTTACCCAGCTGATTAACGGACGTTGCTCACATTCAAGAAGTTTTTGATAATCTCCAAGCCACTTAAGAAGAGGCTCTGTACTGCGAAAATGACTTTTGGGTAAGAGTCTAAACATCGCTATCTGAGCTTGGCGCTCCTGGGCTCTCAAAATTTCAACCGCTTCCGCTTCGGGAACATCCGGCAAAAAATATTTCGCGGCCTGACGAAGCGATCCTAGATCATCTGTGGCACTGTTGACCCTAAACAAACCAGATGTATCAGCTACCCAACGAGAAAATCTTTGGACAGGATCACGCAAATTCCCGAGGGTCCTAAACCAGTCCTGGAATTTTCTAGCACTGCCCTCCGCCTGTAGGGTCGCAAGCCCATTCGGAGCCGAAGAAATCGAAAACAACCTCGAACAGGTCACGTCGGCCGCAAAGGTAGACTCAATACAAATCGAACCGATAAGGATGAGTCCCAGTAGTCTCGTCATTTCTTGTCCATTTCTATACGTTTGTGAATCCTGAAATACTGCAAGAACGCCGCCAATTCACAGAGATAGATTTTATCTAATACGCGCCGGAAACACCAGTTTTTCGCTGAAACTGAGCCCATCGGCGGCAATCGAGGCTCAATTTTGTCCAAACCGTCAAGCTTTCAAAGTTTCGCGACGAAACGCGATTGCCCGAACCGGGGGGAACCGCCGGAACAGGCACGCATTGCCCGGCAATCAGGAAATCTGAGATTTTAGCTCATTTCGTAGCGTCCATTCTCGACTACCAATCCCATCGAATCGCTCAACTCACTGATCGAGGAGGACATGAGGCGCGTGAAGAAATGGAATGACTCCGCGCACTTTCAACGCTGGCTCGCCACCTACTGTTTGCATTCGGAGAAAAAGATGCATCGGGTACGCGGATACATGGCTCTGCCGGGGCTTTGGATATTACTTCGTGAGATGGCCGCAGATAAACAAATTGACTCA
>JANXMF010000224.1 GCA_025354795.1 Pseudobdellovibrionaceae bacterium | reverse complement strand
GGCATCGGCTCGGTGAAAATCGCCGACGGCCGAGGCCGTCCCACATTCAAAGGCAAAAGGTCCACTTCTCAACCGGAGGTCACGGTCCGCATGGGACCGGTAAACCGGTGAAAAAGGTCCCTTTTGAATCCGGCGCTTCCAATCGGTTGACGGCTGCGTTTTTAGTGCGTTTATAATCAAACGAATACGAATTTTGAGCGATCTCCTTTCAAACCATGAACGAAGCGGGTCGCAAGTTTCTGCATGCGCAGGGCCTGGTCGCAGTGGGGCATAGGCACTTTTAAAAATCGCCCGCGGCAAAATGGGAGAAATACATATGGTTGAGTGGCAGGTTCTGTTTGTTGAGACCATCGGTTGGATTTCAACCGCAGCTTTTTTGATTTCTATCGTGATGCCGAATCGGGTGCACCTGCACCAACTTGGTGTGTTTACGGCGATCACCACAGGAATTTATGCATACTCTCATGGGGCGACGGCTATCTGGGTCAAATGGGCTATTGCATTTTTCTTTCATCTTTATATGGTCGGAAAATCACGGCATAAGGTAGCCGAGAACAAGACAGTCTGAGCTGATCCGGCACTACGGTTCAGTTTTCCAGTTCCCTAAGCAGCTCCGGCTGGGTTCTTTCGTCGTCCTTCGCTTGTGCTTCTGCGATCCATTTTTTCTTGAGGAGGTTTTGTATCTCGACCCGATCATCAAGGTTGCCGCCGTATGGCGCTTGTCATGTAATCGGATTCCCCGCCCTCCCCAAGGCCTCACGTCCTTATCGAATCTCCGACCGCTAAATGAGTCGGTTGGGACATTAAGGACATTCACCCAACGGCCTTTTTCGAAGGCTTCGGCTGAACCTCTTTCCAGAACTTCGCAAGTGCACCAGACTCTGCGCGCTTTTTATAAAAAGCGCGCTTTTCATCCGATGTCATGTCCTTCGTTTCTTCAAAAAGTTCACTCTGAATTTCTCTCTTCATCTCCACCGGATCGACGATTTTCGTTTTAAATTTTTTATTCATCGAAAGCTACCTCTTTTGGCGAAATAATTGTGAGAACTCCGTAGCCAAGAGAAAAATTGACCTGATTGTATTTCTTCATTTTATCGAGGCGAACAATATCTCTAAAATTCCACGAAACGATCGCGTCCGCCCTAAACACAGTGGCGAACGCGACGTGGGCCGCATCGTTTTCGGAGCGGCTGGTTAGGATTTTGCGCGCCAAATACTCTTGGCTAAGACGCTCAACTTCGGCACTGAACGATAATGGGATCACTTGAGAGCGAGGAATTCCCGCCACTAGGTCTTGAATATGCTTGGGTGCCCGATCAATTTCGGCGATCACCATGTCACTGATGAGCACCTCACATTTTTTGGCGTGAATCGCGTCTACCAAACGCTTTGAGTCGCTAGCAAAGCCAGGATTAAAAACTCCACTGTAAACGGATGTATCGAGATAAAGTCTTAACAACTGCTTTGCCATCACTGGTCCCTTGGCCTTGAAGATTACCGCGCTTTTGATACTCGCCCCGCCGCTCTCTACGGCTCCAATGTCGGATTACCTTCTTTTGCGCCGACTCACTTCCATGAGAGCAAGCCGCCACTTTCGCAATGCTCCTACAACATGGCCAAGGCTCGTATTCAGATCTATTTTCTCCGTCAACGAGACAAAACCACACTTATTCGCCCGCATAGTCTCAAGGCCTTTAAGCATATGCGAGACAGAACGAGCGTATCTTGAAAACGCAAAAACAACAACGGTATCAATCTCGCCCGCCACTACCACCGCCATCATTCGGTCGAGCGCTGGGCGCGAAACCTTTGTCCCCGACTGGTTCTCGTCCACGTATAACTCCCAATTTCCTATTCCATTTTGTTCGCAAAAAATTCTAAGCGCCCTGACCTGCGCATCCAGGCCCCTGCCTTGTCGATACGCGCGCATAGCATGCGGTGCGTCGTTTTTTATCTGGTTCCATAAAATCCGCCCGTTAAAAAGGAAAAGCCCGAGGTCCACTCGGGCTTTTCTTGATAGTTGTTATTTGCTAAGGAGACGCGGCGATTAGCGGGCTAGGCCTTACCGAATGGCCAGCGCTTTTACTTTTGCTTTGCTCTAACGAATTGTTTTACCTTGAGAAATTAAAGCCTTAAGGCGAGACCGAGATTATTCAATACAATGTTTTAGGGACGTCGGCTTGAATACCGATCACTCCGACACCATTCAGAGGTGTCGTACGGTCGTCACCAGCTCGGACATCAGTTTCAACCTGATGGTGCAAACTTTTCCAGGCTTATCAGGCATGGGTTTCATCGAACCTACGCGCTGACGGCAAGTGCAGAAGCCGTGGCGGCATATCGGAAACTCCTGAGCGGTCAGCAGCTTCAGGAGCTGGGAGAGTTCCGTTTCTGCCCGTGCACGATGCTTTCCTCCTCGAGGAATACCGCCGTATCGTTAACAAAATCAGTTGATCCACGTCTAAACATAACTAAGCACATGGCATATGATATGCAACCTTGCACTCCTGTACTGTAACTCAATAACCTGAGGAGGTTAACATGGCTAACAATCAGTCCGGAAATAATTCCAAGCAGTCGAAGACGTCGAGCGAAAGCAATAAGTCTTCGGGCGGTAAAGGTTCATCTAGTAGCGCCACTCGTGGCGGTTCAAGCGAACAGCATCGTGAAGCCGGTAAGCAGAGTCATAAGAACAATTAACAACTAAACAGGAGGAAGTATGGCTAATCAGACATCTGACCAGTCAAATTCATCGGGCCAATCGGGTCGAAGCAATACCAGCAATCGCGGTTTTGCTTCAATGGACCAAGAAAAACAGCGCGAAATTGCCAGCAAGGGCGGAAAAGCCGCTCATGAGCAAGGCGTCGCGCATGAATTTAATTCCCAGGAAGCTGCTGAGGCCGGCAGAAAAGGCGGCGAAGCCGTCAGCCAAGATCGTGAGCATATGGCCGAAATTGGAGCCGAAGGCGGCCGCGCACGTAGTGAAAGAAACGAATCTTCAAATCGTTCGCGCCAATAGTTGTTTAACTGCCAGCGATCATGCTGAGCCTAGCGTGGAGCACCTGAGCGATCGAGCAGCTGATTGTAAGCCTCCGTCACGTCCTGGAAAAAATCGAATTTGCGTGGATTGATTTTCTTCGCAGATTCGAAATCCTTCGCTTGACTCAATGCCGCTTTGAGACGGAACATCGAGCCTGCGATCCGATTGGAAAAAATGTAGGAGGCAATGACGTTGATGACAATCGCCAATATGGTGGCGCAAATAAATACCACGATCATCAATGTTTGCTGGCGCTGGACAAAATTAAGTAACTCCGCATCCTGGGGCAAACCCATGGCCTCCGCCTTACTCGCAAAAAGACTAAAAAAGTAGGAGTTCGCGGCGAGAAAAACCGGAACCATAACCACCGTGGTAATCACCGCATAGAGCGCAAACACGGCTTGAAAATGTGGATCAATCACCAATCGCTTGCGGCGGGGAGACTCTTGTGACCTCATATTCACCTCTTCCCTCTATACTGAGGGATTGAGAGGCATCTTTGTAAGTCGTACAAGGTCAGTCTAGCCTAACATCCAGTAAAATCGCCCGCGCAGCCACGACCTATAGCCCGGATTATGCGGCTCTGCTAAAGGTGCTTGCGAAAATCCTATTGGCCGAAGCCGTCACAAAGCCGTGATAGATATTGCCATTCGCCAATTTGTATCTTTTCGGAAACTCATAGTAACAACCCGGGATGCGCAATCTACCGTCTTCAAATTCGACTGAAATTTCCTCGGCCATAGTGGAACTCTGCTCAAGGTAAACCGCGGCAGAGCCTTTTATCTTTCCGCCGGAGCTATTGACCACATGACCGTTGGCTTCGAGCAAAGCGTTGACTTGCCTCAAGTCGGCAAAATTTCTAAGGGCGTTTACACTCACGGTAAAATGATTCGGACGAAAACCAAAGGCCGCCACCCACGCCGCGTATTTGCTCTCTTGCGCCAAAACTTGATAAACAGATTTAGTAATAGCCCAAGGCCTGCCCGCCAACGCCAGCACCTCGCTTTGCAGCAGGGAAGGTGGCACGCTTTCGGCACACGCCGATAGAGTTTTGCGCACGAAAGGTTGCACGTAGAATTTCACCCGTTGGCGTTCCCAGTTTACCATCTCTGCGCACGGACACTTATGGATACGCCCTCGCAGCCTGCTAATGAATTCCGTCTTCAACATCATAGACGATGCGAACCGATTCATCATTACCCGGAGCAAATGTGAGATCGGTAAACAAAATCGCATTCCAATTGGAGCTATATTCCCAGTCGCCACCCTTGCCGCCTCGAAGCTCTCGATCTTTGTAATAAACGCGAATGCTCGCGGGAATAGGTTGGTCCTTGAGCACCATCCGCGGTGTGACCACCACGCTGGCCAGATTGGCGCCCAAGTTCGCAAGGTTTTTGCCAAAGACCGGATCGCAAAGTTTGTAAGCACCACCAGCGATTTGTCTGAGCAACATTTCAAACTTGCTTGCCATCCAGACGAAGGCTGAATCGGTGACCGGACACCAATCACTGGGATTGAGAAAACCGTAAAACAAAATTTTATCTTTCTTGCCGTTCTTGATCTTGATCAGATTTTGCACAAACAAATCCGTGCTCATCGGGCTCTGTTCGGGCGCATCGCTCACCACAATAATTGCTAGCCAGGCATTGGGCCGGACAAACTTCGGATAGGTGGTTAACGCGTCAATCACTGGGTCAAACATTTTTTCAGTTCCGTCGCCGGCCAGTCCCAACCGTTGGACGGCCCTTTTAAAGCGGTCGTTGACACTGACCATCGTGTAATCCGCCTCATCGCCAGGCTTTAAGCCGATAAAAGGGGCCTGAAAGCGTGTGGTCGAAATCATTGCCGTGCGCCAGCGGAGCGCCGTTCCTTGCACCAAGCCATCGATAAATTGATCGATGTTGGCAATAACGGTTCGTTGATGAGCGGACATACTGCCGCTGTTGTCGATGACCCAGAGGATGTCGAGATCGGCGTTGCTAGTCATTTCCTTCAGTCTGTGCTTGTAATCAACATGTTTCGCCGGGTGGGAATCGTAAAGAAAATCGCTCGGCCTTTGACAGCCAAGCACGGACAGAGAAATCAAGCACCAACCATAGATGTGTTTTTTCATGAGCTTCCCCCCGGAGTACACTGGAATATGGAAGACCATGACTTCTACAGGGTCAATAGAAATAAAACTCGTGCTATTTGATGCGTTGGCTCAGACTGCAGCGCCTAATACTCCAGTTCGCGGGCCTGGTTTAAAAGACTAGTACTCGTACACCACTTGCCCCCAACGTATGAACGGGAGTGGCCGTCAAAGTAAAGCTAAGACTATCAGTTTCCGAACTACATCCAGCCGCGATTTTTAAGATAAAGGTAGTTTAGTCCGGGCGCAGAAATGAAGATCCTAATGGCTCACATTCACGATTTTTATTACAAAAAATGCATACTACTTCGAGTTGTCGGAAATGCATGACAAAGACAACATCCGATGATTTAACTGCGCGTGCTCTGGGAGGGGTGGAAATGAAATATTATTTAAGCGCAGCCCTATTGCTTTGCACCGTCGCCTGTCAAAATGGCATGAAAGCCAAAAACAACAACGTACAAGCTGCGCCGAACGTTCGCGAATCCTTTAGTGTGGTCCCGACCAGGACGCTAAGCTCAGATGCTTCCTTTCACCTCATCCTCGAGCGCAAGGCGCTGGAAAAAGAATTTCTGTTGCAAGGCGAGATCATCGGCCAAACCACGGCGGCGATGAGTTCCAACTTGAAAAGCCGCATTGTGGCGTTTCGCGAACGCGGGGCCCGCCTTTATTTACTCGAAACCTCCACGGGCCACGTCGTCACGACCGATTTGCCCTCGACCATTCTGCTCGCGGAATTTCCAGTAGTGAGCAGTGACAAGAAATCCATAACCTTTGATTTCAACGAAGGCATGTCCCATCTGTTCATGGCCCGCGATCTGAACGCCCCCGACCTCCAAGGCAGAAACTACGATCCGGAGGAAAATTTCCGTGCCCTAGACCTACAAAAAAGCTATTTGGAAAGCGCCGGCGTCGATAATAACAATCGCGTTTTTATTCGTCAGATCGCGCAGCAGAGAGTGGATGACGGTATAATGCCGCTAGAAGTGCGGTACTATCTATCGCCGTATGCGCCCGACTCCGCTTATCCAGCTCTGCGTTCCACGGGAAATCTTGAGCGCTTCGGATTTTTCGAAACAACGCCCATGCAAAACACCGCCGGTACCAACGATATTTTTACCACGCGCTGGAATCCCAAGGGCCCTATCGTTTATGCAATCTCCTCAAACACTCCGCCCGAATTTCGCGATGCGGTTCGTGAAGGGATTCTTTATTGGAATAAAGTAGCGGGAAGTGACTTAATCACTGTAGTGGATGCGCCCAAGGGAGTCTCGGCGCCCCATCCCGATTACAATATCGTACAGTGGGTGCCGTTTGACACCGCGGGCTTTGCCTACGCGGATATTCAGGCCGACCCACGCACAGGCGAACTCATGCATGCGCAAGTGTTCTTAACCAGTGCGTTCGCTTTTATTGGCAAAGCCAGCGCCCGCATGATGGCGCGCAAATTGCGTTCCGTACGCACGCTCAAAAGGTCCGCGGTGCGCTTGGCCGGCTTTGAACAAGAGTCGCTTTGTGATCACTTGTCGAACCAACAATCTGCGACGTCCATTGAATCGCTCCTTTCGTCCGACATAGACGACGCCACGGTACTCAAGGCGGCACAAGACTACATTCGATCGGTGACGGCACACGAAGTCGGCCACACGCTTGGGCTGCGGCACAACTTCGCGGGCTCATTGGTTGGAAACTATTCTGTGAATGATCGCAATAGCTTAGTGGCGGCCTATTTCACCACCAAGGCCGCCCCTGCCAGCTTAGCGATTTCAAGCACGGTCATGGACTATCTGCTCGCCGAAGAAGATTTTATGCTCGGCGATCAGCTAAAATCCGGAACCGTTCTTAGTTACGATCAAAAGTCCATCGCCTACCTATACAAGGATGCGAAAATACCCCGTGAGCAATGGCCGCTCTTCTGCACCGATGCAAAAATCTTTCGCTATTACGATTGCGCATCCTTTGATGTCGGAGCTTCGCCTTTAGAGTCCGACAGTTACCTAGCAGCTGAAAGCTTACGAACCCTGGCCTCAAGACTGCTTGAAACTTACATCGTAGCTAAGACTCCCATGGCGGGCGAAGAGATTAGGCCCGTGGAAGAGGTGGCCCTGCCCAGTCCCACTGTCATGGCTGCAAAAATGCTGAAATGGCGCACCACTTATCTCCGCCAGCTCACCGCGTCCGGCGCCATTTTGGCGATTCAGCGGCAAAGCCCGGTCGTTTCTGAGTTCAACACGGAACCGGTGCTTGCGGCGCAACTCAAATACCTTAGTGACGAAGTCAAACGCTTGGGCGGATATCAAAAGATATTCGCGCCCCTCGCGGATGACTTTGTGGAACAGACCATCACCACACTAGAGCTGCTCGCGCAGACGGTGTATCGCAATGGCGTCGGCAGCAGCGAAAAGGTATTCACGCTGAATGACGATGAAGTGAAAGTGATCACAGCCAACGCCCGTACTTTTCTTGAGCGGTTTGCGACCGAGTATCGCAAACAAGAACTAAAGGCTCTTGCGGGTGAATCGCTCAAAGATCTTAAATTTGTCGCAAGCCCCACTGCAGACGATCTAGTTACCTATCTGACGACTAGGGCGCGCGAAGTGGTATTGACGATCGGCAAAGACGTGATCATCGGCGACGTAGAAATTCCTAACCCTGACACTTCGGCCGGCGCACCGAAGACCGTGATCAAGAACGTGCAATTGCCGAAGTTTGCCTACTCAACCGAAGAGCGTATCTTGGCCCGAGGCCTTCTTGCGGACGCCCGCAGTGAAGACCTGGCTTGGGCTTCGGCCGAGAGGGCCGCGTTAAAGGACGATCTCACTCAGATCCTGACCAGCGCCGTCGGCGCCAGCTTGGACAAACTGAATGTCGCCAAGCTGCCGAAGGAAATCGGCCGTTGGGTGGTGGAAAACGCCAAGGTTTTAAAATAGGTCTGCGTTTAGGCTTGGCTAAAGGATGAGCCTCGCTTATAGTCCCTTTTTTCAAAAGGGTGACTAAATGAAAAGACTATGTTTGATGGCCTTACTCGCGCTCTCTGGCTGCGCCAGCTCCACGCTGACCCCCGAAGCTCGCGAGGTCAAGATTGCCAAGCGCGACCAGATCGACGCCGCCCGCTGCTATCCTTGGGGAAAAGGCGTATTCAAAACTCCCGAGCAGTCCAAAAACGCCTCGCGCACCACGATTTTAGAAGACCTCCGCAACGATGTTGCGGCCAAGGGTTTCAACGTCGGCGCCACTACATTTAATCTCAGCGCTGGGGGCGGGCATGACTCGATTCCCGTCGGCACCGAGATTCCCGTCGAGTATTTTAAATGCCATAAGGTGGCCTGGGATAAAATTAAGAACTACGAGTAATTGGTTTAGGTCAGCGAAGACTCTTTCAAAATTGCCGATTCAGCGTTTCGCATGTTTATAATGGCCCACAAAATAAACAATCCCACCTGTCTTGTAGAAGAGCATATAGTTCGGCAGAATTTGACCAACTAATGACCCTTCGGTTCTAAAAAACGTGCCCTCTGCAAAAACAGAATCATTCTTCATTTGCACCATTACCTCGGATGGGAGTCGATCCACCAACATTTCTGGCCCGCCCAAAGCGCCTACACTGTTGAGCTTGGTTAGTAGACTCGGCACTCGCACAAAGCCATATTGAGAGCTTGACTCAAGCCGTTGCGACACGAGTTTGGCTTGGGCTTCCAAATATTCATTGAGATCGCAGGGCACGAAGGATTCAACGGAAATAATTGCCGGTACATTTTCCGCATAGAGGCGAACTCGAGCCAAATGGAGCCCGGCACCTATTCGCTCCACCGGCACGACCAGAGACCCACCGAAAGAAGCAAAATTATGAAAGGATTACGCATCGGTCCTCAGTTAAAGCAGTTTAGTCAATTTCTCTTAGGCGTTGCAGAATTCATGCCTGTCGTCCATTTTGCGCTTTCGTGAGGCGACTCCCCGGCCAAGTTTAACGAAACCAATGCCTCCACCGCATCCCAGTCAATCTCCACCACTTCAAGCTGGGGATTATGACGCCGGAAATTGGCGCTCGCGAGTGGCGGGTGACGCAAAATTTCGGTTCGGTTGAACTGCCCACCGTGTAAATATTCTTTTTGTTTATCAAATCAAAATCGCCTACCCTCCCGCACCAGTATGAAAAAATATTTTTGCATCGCTCTCTTAAGTGTACTCCCGTGCGCCAACGCACAAATCGACCCCGCCTCGCAGTACGGGACCGACCAATTCAATCAGTCATTCCGGGCGCACACCGAGGCTGAATCACGCTTTCAGACGTTTCTTGAAAAGCAGCAGCCGCCACTGTCGCGGGCGCGAGTGGAATTTCCTCCAGGACTAAACGCTGAAGAAAGCTCCCTCCTCTGGCACTTGAGTGAGGGCAGCGATGTTTTCCCGCTGCGCTGGTTTCTCCATATTCAGAGTCAGGCCAGTCCCATGCCGAACACTCCACTTGCCCAGGACTTGGATCAGAAATTCGGCGTGCTCGTGGATCGCGGCACTCATCATCGCTATCCTATAAAGTACGTTGGCCTCACCGCGGCCTGGAGCGATGCGCCTCCCACCGAATCCGATGCGCTCTTGGCGCGCGAAGATGAGCCGCTTCAAAGCAGCGAAGTTTACAATGCGCGCACGCTCTCCAATGGCCAGAAGTCGATCGCCATGGTCGGCACCAATTGCGCATTCTGCCATTCGGGACAGATTTCCGTGGGCGGCAAATCTCGCCTGTTTGAAGGCGCTCCTAATATGCTGTACATCCGCGGATTTTTTCAGGATCTCGCGGGCTCGACGGTGAAAACCCTGCTCGATGAAAAACTTTTGACGACCTTGCTGCAAGATACCGGTTCACCCGATGTTAGAGACTATGCGAGTAACATCGCCAAAGATCTTTCGTCGACATTTAGATTAAAGCTTCTCGGCCGCGGGCTCTATACCTTAGGTGAGCTGCAGTCTTTTTTATCAGATGGACATGCCTCGGGCGGAGACCGCCCGCGCTTTATAACGACCCGGCTCTTGGGTGAAACTAAGATTCGCATGCTTAAACAAGATCTGTTTGAAAAGCGCGAATTGGTGCAGGAGTACCTGGTCAAATTGCTGGCTCTGACTTATAGCATTCCAGAAGCTGAAATCAGCTCCACCTTAAAATTGCGCATGAAATGGCTGTCGTTTCTACTCGGTGCCAATCCGGAGATTCAGACCACCAACGAAGGCTTTGCCCGCACCGATGCGTTTGGGCGCATTTCCAACTGGGTCGCGCGCGGCGACAATCCGATTGCTTTGACCGCCACGGTTTCAGTGCCGCCCATGTGGGCCATCAAATATAAAACCGCGTTTCACTACAACAGCAATACCAATTCGGTGATCATGCGCAATATCGGGCAAGCCTTCGGCCTCGGCGCGATTTTGACTGGGGATGGTACTTGCGACACCAATAATTGCTCGGCCACCGCCAATCTCCACAATCTCAATCAGTTGGAATCGTTGCTCTATAAAATTAAAATTCCCAATTGGCAGGAGGCCTTTCCCGAAAGCCCCGTCGCGATCGATAAGGCCATTGCCGGCTGCACCACCTTTCAACGCAACTGCGCTGGCTGCCATGATTCCGCAGGTGAACGCCTGGGTCCCGCACAGCGCCTAATTGGCGCGCAAATTTTTAGTCCGCAGGTGATCGGTACCGACGAGAATTATGCCAAATTGCAAGGCACACCTGTTCTCAAGGCCGGTCATCCCCTGCCGTTTCGCGAAGCCCTCTTCACTTTCACTAAAAATGTGCGCGATCACTATTTTAGACAGTATCAAATTCCCATGAGTGAAGTCGCGGTTTGGCAGCGCGCCGAAATACGCGGCGGCGAAGTGTTCCGCGACACCTATTTGGGCGAAAAATTATTTCCGGAAAATACTGAGGTCGTTTATTTCGACAATGTCGGCCACGCGGGTGAAGCCTACTCCGCACGCAACTTGGCGGGAGTATGGGCCACGGCGCCTTATTTACACAATGGATCGGTGCAAAACTTGGAGAGTTTACTCAGCACGAACCGCCCGCGCTTTTTCTTTTTAGGCACTCACACCTACGACGCTCGGCGCCTGGGATTCGATAGTGATCCGGTGGCGAACGAACCGATCACGGAAGGACAAAGGTATACCTATGCACTTGGCACCTTTAATCCGCTCACCACACCACGTGCAGTGAAGGACAATCTCGTGCGCTGTATTTTGCATCCCGCTAACTGCATGGACACCGCAGACGTGGGCAATCGCAACCGAGGCCATGAATTTGGCACCAAACTCAGCGCCGGAGAAAAGAGCGAACTCATTGAGTTTCTGAAAATCCTTAGACCGGAGCCGGAATATTCGTGGACGACTCCGCCCACCTACAAAGTTCGGGGCCTCGAGGGACCAACCGCCCTGCGTACGTGCGCTAAAGTGGAAGCGGACGACGTACTCTAAAAATCACGCGAGACCGCCAAAGACGGCTCGCGCGTCGAGTCTATTTATTTCAGATGTTTGCTGACGTGCTTAGTCATTTCGAACATATTGACTACGCCTTTGCCACCGAAAACCGCTTTCAGTTTGTCGTCGGCGAGGATGTTTCGACGATTCTTGGGGTCTTGCAGGTCGTGTTTTTTGATGTATTTCCACAGCGCACTCACCACTTCCGTACGCGCGCGGTCGCCGGCGCCGATCACTGCGGCTAGAGCATCGCTAATCGAGAGCTTGCGCATGAAGGCCGCATTGGGCTTGCGTTTGCTGGTTTTCGCTTTTTTGGCCGGTGCTTTTTTAGCGGTGGCTTTTTTGGTCGCTTTTTTAGTCGCTTTCTTCTTGGCTTTGGCCATTCTCTTCTCCCATGGAAAGGTTAAACGCGAATGTTTTAAACACTGGCGCTCTATGATCATTGCGTTGAACTCTGATTTTGTCCAATGAGAATGCTAGGCTGATGTTGATTCAATTCACATCTCAGTTTGAGTCGTTCGCACACACTCATTTAGGAAACGGCATTACTCCAAAGACCCCAGCCCCGACATCAAGGTATATGGCCAGATCAAAGGTGTCGTCCACAAAGGCTGGCTTCACTCTCGCAAAGCCGAGTGCGACATGAGTCTCTGGTCCTAAAGCCGCCTGTGGACGGTTCGGCACGCGATCAAGACCGACGGGTAGAATCACGATATCCTCAGTCGGGGTCAATTCCTCGGCCAAATGCTCACGGCCATAGGCAAGGTCGGACGTCGGCTCCGTCGCGGGTCGACCAATATGAACCATGGCGTTCATTCGCGACTCCACTCCTTGTTGACTCGGATCTCCAGCCTTAGGCCAAACATAGCCTATCGGATCGGTGGGATGATCGAGGGCACGAATGCCGTCGACCCGAAGTGCGATGGCCCGCTTGAGGTCGCTCGCCCTGAGCCCGAACATACCCTGTAACAAAGAGCGAGTTTGGAAAATTTCGACGCGCAAACCTGCGGGTTCAACATCCCTCGTGCGGCCGGCCTTATCGAGCACGTAGGCCAAATTGCAAATTTCATCGAATATCAGATTGGCATAAGCGATGGTCTCACGCGCCGCCTCGTTGCGTTCATGCTTGGTCTTGGCTTCGGCCACCCCAGCTATTGCCAGCATCAAACCGCGAATATTGCTTAACTCAAACGCGGACTCAACGGAAGGAGCTGGCCCGGCCCCCAAGAATTCGGCGCAAGCATCTCTTGCACCCGCCTCGCTGGTAACCACGAGCATTAGCATTATTAAAATAGTTTGCGGTAAAATAGCGAAACTGGATCTATTGCGCATTGGAATCCCCCCCCGAGAATGAAGTCATTGCTACTCACTCCGCCCGAGAGGGTCGCGGTTTTTTTAAAAAAACCGCAATTCTGAAGCAATTACAGGGCGAATTTTAGTTTTGTTGAGGTTTTTGCTTATGCTTGCCATCGTATGACTTGATGCATTTTTACATATAAATACTAATTGTTTATAACGGCCAAGCGGTGACCACACAATAATTGAAGCCATCGCTGATCGCATCGGCCATTTGCAGAGTGCCCACTGTGCCATTGTCGACCATGACATAAAAGACATGGGTTCCTTGGCCCAAAGTCACATAACCTTCGGCACTCACGGTCGACCAGGCGCCAGCGTTCAGTGCCAACAGCGGGGGGCCGCACCACTGCTCGCTTCGGTTGCGGGGATATTATTGGGCGCGGCACAATTTTGAAAGGCGAGGAAAGCAATGTGCTCACACCAAGGGCTGCAAAACGCTGGCTTTTGGCCATGTACGGCTCCTCCCGCAAACTACTTACTCGCTTATCGCCAGGTCAAGGTCGGCGCTCAAACTTAGAGAGATCTAAAATACATAGTGATTATAAATGGTTATATGTGATTGTTAATTTCATGCTTACGTAGATGACAGACGATGGCGCATAGTATAATAAGGGTCTAATAAAATACATCGCTTATTGTGCGCTCTTGAGTTTAAGCGCCCTCACCCAATCGTCTGCGGCCGAAACGGCGCCGCTGCAAATGAACCGTGCTGCGCTCGCGGCTGCCGCCGAGGACGACCACTCTCCACCTGACGATATCGTTTGTGTGGGAGCCTCGCGCGCCGACACCGATCCCGGCAAGGTCGGCATCGAACAGTGCTATAGATTCTCGCCGGGCCCGGGAGGTTCTTCAGTTATCGCCGCCACCGAATTTAACTATTCGCCGCATTCTCTGGGCGGCCGGGTCAAGATTTTCGTTGGTCTGCCTAACGGCGTTTATCAACAGCAACAAGTTCCCGGCGCCAAATCTGTCCAAGCGCTTCTACGAGAGTCGCTTTTCCAGCTCCTGATGCGCCTGTTTAGAATAACTAGCTTCGTAGAATTCATTCTGTGACCCATTCCCTGTGCAACTAACTATACAATTCCCAACGCCAGGCACTCCACAACCTAGACTTCAGTCTAGTTTCGCAGAGTCCCTAGCTCAACTCCATTCGACAATCCAAATCTCTTGCGCAACGATCTTCGCAACCAAAGGGGGATAGCATGAAATACGGACTGGCGATTTTCTTAGTATTCGTATCCATCAACAGCCACGGGGATCCCAGGTTTCAACGCATTTTTACCATCATTTTGGAAAATGCAAATTATAGCGAGGCCGTGCAACAACCTTTTATTAAAGCTCTGATCGAGCGCGGTGCCCTGTTGCAAAAATTTCGCGGCGAAGCTCATCCTTCCCAACCCAATTACATCGCTATGACCTCCGGAAGTACGCACGGAGTCCTGAGCGACGGCAAGGTCAATCTCGACGTCTCGCACGTTGGCGATTTGCTTGAGAACAAGAACTTAAAATGGAGAGTCTACGCCGAAGGTTATCCCGGAAATTGTTTTGTGGGAGAAGTTCAAGGACGATATGTGCGCAAGCATGTGCCGTTTCTGAGTTACGTCAATGTCACGAACAATTCGGCACGCTGTGCAAATATCACCGCTCCGGCCACGCTTGAAAGCGATATCGCCAGTGGCTCACTGCCCGAATACGCGCTGTACATTCCGGATATGAACAACGATGGCCATGACACCGACGTTCAGTTTGCCACTCGCTGGCTAAGCGAGAAGTTTGGCCCCCTCCTCAACGATCCGCGATTCATGACTGGCACGCTGTTTGTGCTGACGTTTGACGAAAGCGAGATTTTGGGCGGCAATGCGATTTTGACCCTTATGCTCGGCGACAGTGTGCAGCCGGGCGCCGTTTCAAACGCATCACTAAATAATTATAGTTTACTTCGCTTGGTCGAGGATAACTGGGCGCTGGGGAACTTTGGCCTTGGCGACCAAAACGCAACCACTATCGAAGGGATTTGGCGCTGATATGAAAATTCTGATTTTGCTCCTTACCGTTGTGACCTGCCAGGCCTTTGCCGTCAAACCCAATGCCAAGCTCACTCCGGGAGAGCTTTGCACTCCCGCCAATCCCGACTTTACGGGCTACCGCTATGCCGCCCATCTCGCCTACTGTAAGCGTAATGTTTCACATGATAAGAAAGCGCAAGTCGCTCAGCTCTATGGCGGACTTCCCGAATCCGAATGGCCCAAGTATGAGTTCGATCATCTGATTCCGCTCAATTCCGGCGGCGACAGCAGTGTGGCAAACCTGTGGCCGCAGCCACTCAGCGAAGCCAAAGATAAGGACGTGGTGGAACAGCGCACTTTTGATGGCCTCAACAGTGGCAAGCTCACCCAAGCTCAGGCCGTGCAAATGATTTGGGATTGGGTTGACCAACACTAGGGCTGCGCCTGGCGAAGCTCACCTCGACCGGTCTATGTGGAGCGGGCTCCCGAAGTGATCCAGTACATCAATACGGCCGCCGATCAAAAAGCCGCGGTGATTTGCGTGCGTGAGATTTTGCACAGCAAATAAAACGCCTTTCCGCTCCGCAGCAACCACGCTTGGGACCGCGGATTGACTTTATAATACTCATCTAACATAAAGATGAGTATTAAAGGTCAGGTCGCGCGCTCAGGAGCTTTTTGTGCATCGCAAGATTCCGCTCAACAGTTGTACCTTTGATGACGATGAGATCAATGCGGCCATAGCGGTGCTGCGCTCAGGAATGATTACCATGGGCGCACTCTGTAGCCGCTTTGAAGCGGATTTTGCCAAGCATCTTGGCGTGCGCCACGCTCTTTTTGTCAATTCCGGCTCCAGCGCCAATCTGCTCGCTGCGTTTGCTCTCGCCAATCCCCTGCTCGAATTGAAGAACGGAAAGCGCCGCCTCACTCCCGGCTGCGAAGTGATTGTGCCGGCAGTGACTTGGTCCACTACGATCTGGCCGCTGGTGCAGGCCGGCGCGACGCCCGTGTTGGTTGACTGCGACCTACACACCTTGCAAATGGATTTGGGGCAAGTAAAGGCCGCGATCACGGAACGCACCGTGGCCATTTGCCCGGTGCATGTGCTCGGCAACGCCGTGCCCATGAAAGCGTTGATGGACCTCGCGCGTGAACACAGTTTATGGGTGATCGAAGACACTTGCGAGTCGCTCGGCACGCGCCAAGACGGCCGTTTTACCGGTACCTTTTCCGATATTGGCACCTACAGTTTTTATTTTTCCCATCACATCACCACCATCGAGGGCGGCATGGTGGTCACTGAAGACGATGAACTGGCGGATCTGATGCGCTGTCTGCGCGCCCATGGTTGGACCCGGCAGATGCACGCGCGCACGCAATGGGAACAAAAGCATCCCGAGATCGACCCGCGTTTCTTGTTTGTTAATACCGGCTTTAATCTGCGCCCGACGGAAATCAACGCCGCGTTTGGCGTCAATCAGCTACCTAAACTAGAACGGTTTAATAACAAGCGGCGCGAGATTGTGGGCTTTTGGAACCAAGCGCTCGCACCGCTCATCGCCGCCGGCCACTTTCAGGTGATGAACGCGAC
The DNA here is from genome assembly GCA_025354795.1 of Pseudobdellovibrionaceae bacterium. Taxonomy (GTDB): domain Bacteria; phylum Bdellovibrionota; class Bdellovibrionia; order Bdellovibrionales; family UBA1609; genus JALHOQ01. Next base: position 47,126 of record JANXMF010000224.1, on the reverse strand, counting down.
CTCCGGCACCGAACCCACTTGGTTCGGCTATCCGATAATTTTACGCACGCAAGAGTTGCGCAATCGCTTGCGCGAGCATTTGGAAAAATCGGGAGTGGAAACCCGGCCGATTATTTGTGGCAATATGGCGCGCCAGCCGGCGTTCCATCTTGTCGCTCACCGCATCGTCGGTGACCTAAAAAATGCCGATCAAGTGATGGATCACGGTTTGTTTTGGGGCTGCCATCCCAGCATGGTCGCGGCCGATCTCGAACATGTGGCGGAAACAGTCACGGCTTTCTTCAAAAGTGGACCGCAATGAAAAAAGCCTTGATAACAGGAATCACCGGACAAGATGGCTCGTATCTCGCGGAACTACTACTCGAAAAGGGCTACGAAGTGCATGGGATTATCCGGCGCTCCTCCTCGTTCAACACCCAGCGTATTATGCATCTTTACCAAGACGTCCATGAGCACCAGCCACGGCTGCTGCTCCACTATGGCGACCTCGCCGACGCCAGCTGCCTAGAAAAATTAATTGATAAGATCGAGCCTCAGGAAATTTACAATCTCGGGGCGCAATCCCATGTGCGCGTGAGTTTCGATGAACCGCTTTACACCTCCGATATTGTCGGCATCGGCGCCTTGCGGCTACTCGAAGCCGTAAAGAACACCGGGCAAGCGTTAGAGACCCGAGTGTATCAAGCGTCGAGTTCCGAGATGTATGGTTTGGTGCGCGAAACTCCACAACGTGAGACCACGCCGTTTTACCCGCGCAGTCCCTATGCTTGCGCCAAAGTTTTCGCGTTTTTTCAATCGGTGAATTACCGCGAGGCCTACGGCATGCATGTTTCCAATGGGATTTTGTTCAATCACGAGAGTCCACGCCGGGGCGAAACTTTTGTCACGCGCAAGATCACGCGCGGACTGGCGCGTATTTTAGCCGGCAAAGATAAAAAACTCTACCTCGGCAACCTAGACGCCCGCCGCGACTGGGGTTATGCCAAAGATTACGTCGAGGCCATGTGGTTGATGCTGCAACAAGCAAAGCCCGACGATTACGTGATCGCCACTGGCGAAGACCATTCAGTACGCGAGTTCTTGGACTTGGCTTTTGCTTGCGCCGGACTCAAGTGGCAGGACTATGTGGAGATCGATGCTCGCTACATCCGCCCCGCCGAGGTCGATGTGCTTTTGGGTGATGCGAGCAAAGCCAAAGCCAAACTCGGATGGACCGCGCGCACCCACTTCAAGGAGTTGGTGCAAATCATGGTCAAAGAAGACTTGAAACTTTTTGGCGTTGAGTCCCATTACCAAGGTTTAGAGCGGTGAAAATCGCCCTTTGCATTCTGACTCGCAACGAACTCGAGTGCTTGAAAATTATTTTCCCACAGCTACCGAAGCCGGGGCCGCAAGCCGGCTTTGACGAGTGGGTGGGTATCGACGGCGGTTCGACCGATGGCACGGTGGAGTTTTTGCAAGCCCAGGGTGTACCCGTGGTGGGCCAGAGCCGGCGCGGACGAGGCGACGCATTTTTGCAAGCGTTCAGCAAGGTGGATTGCGACGCCTACATTTTCTTTTCACCCGACGGCAACGAGGATCCCAAAGACCTGCCAAAATTCCGCGCGCACCTCGAGGCCGGCCATGATTTGGTGATCGCCTCACGTATGATGAAGGGCGCGTGGAACGAAGAAGACAGCGAGTGGTTTAAATGGCGCAAATGGGCCAATAACGCGTTCAATTGGCTTGCCAATCGAATGTTTGGAAAACGCATGGCTTACGTCACTGACGCCATAAATGGCTATCGCGCGATCACTCGGACCGCGGCACAAAAGCTGCAACTCGATTCGCTTGACTACACCATCGAATATCAAATGACCATTCGCGCTTTGCGGGCACGGTTGGCGATTGCGGAATTCCCCACCCATGAGGGTGAGCGCGTGGCCGGCGAGACGGGCGCGCCTTCACTTCCCACCGGTATTCGCTTTGTTAAAAAACTCTGGTCAGAATGGACCAGCCGGCTTGAATTTAAATAAAATCACTCGTCATCCCGAATTTTGGGTGGCGCTGGCGTGGGCCATCCATGTTCACTTGGCATTGGCACGACTGCTTGTGCCGGACTCGGCGGTTTCGGTGCTGGCACGCTTTGCAGCAATGGCCTTGTTGCTCGCGCCGTGCTGGAAGCTTGCAGGCCGACACTGGACTGGAGCATGGAACTCACTGCTGGCTGGTCTATTTTTGATTCCGAGCGTAGCGCTCATTGTACGCGGCGATTTCCTGCCCATCCTGGGCGGCACCGCGGTGGTGGCCGGTGTTTGGACTTGGTGGTCCGTATGTAGCCTGCGCAGTCGTAAAAGTTTTCAACTTGCAGACGCTCTCTACGTTTTGTTTTTGAGCGCGTGGGGCTTTTACCTCTGCGTCCAGATTCTCGGCGTGCGCGGCGATTTCAGTGGCTGGTGGTGGCAGTATAGCGAAGACGACTGGATGCCTAAGATTGGCGATGATGGCGTGCAGTACATTCATCTCGGGCAGAATCTCAGTGCCATGCTCGCGACCATGCACCGCCTGCCCGGTTATCCGCTGATCACACGCTTTTTATTTATGCTGAGCGCGCCCAACGTCTACGTATTTATAATATCAAATATATTATGTTTACTTGCCACCGCCCATCTTGTCACTGGATTCGCAATCAGGCTTTGCGCGCACCCTTGGACCCGTGCGATCTTCCTTGTCCCGCTCGTAGTTTATTTTTCGGGATTCCGCCTGGAGTGGTACAGTTTTGTGCTCACCGATCCGTTGCATGATTTACTGATGACCGCGGCCCTGATTCGGCTTTACGACCTCTGGACCGCGCGAGATCGCTCCCAGCTTAAGATTTTTTGGTTGATGCTCCTGTTGGCATTTTCCCTGCGCCCGACCATTTTTTATTTCGCCATCACCGCGGCGGGCGTGATGGCGCTGCTGTCTTGGCGGCAAAAGGCTTTCGCACTCGCGGCGTTGCGCTCTTGCGCACTGTTTTTTCTGCTTCCGGTGTTCATACTTGCCACCTCCAATCGTCTGCGGCACGGAGTCTTTACCTTTTCGTCGATGCCAGCCCACGTGCTCGCCCGTGGCACCTATGGCACCATGATGGTTCTTGACGGACATTTTCCCGACTATCGCAGCAGCCGCGCCCCGGTGAATAAGGAACTGGAAGTCTGGCACCGGGCGCACCCGGCTCCGGGACTCTCGGGCGACGGTATCACTGCCATCTACGACAGCGCTTTCGCTAAAGAAAAATTTAAGAAGAATCCTGAACTTTTCGCGCGCGCTTTATGGGCCGGCTTTAAGGAACTTTTATTTCACGGCGGGCAATCCACCGACGCTATTATTTTGACCATGGCCATTATGTGCGCTCTCAGCGGTGGCGCGGCCTGGATGTTACTCTTGCTGTGGCCGCTCTATTTAATTCCTGTTTACTCGTTAGAAGGCTTCGGCATGGAATATCGCCTGACTTTGCAACTCATGTGGCCGTGCCTAATGATTGTCATCGCCCGCCTCGCTCAACGCTTTAAAAAAAATGAGCCAACTCAGGCAGGTTTATGGACCGAGCCAGTGGAAATTCGCGCCACTTGGGTTTGGGCCGCGGCTATTGTCAGCATCGTTATAGGTTGGATGTTTCTGCTGTGGCCAAGTACGGTCAATCCGCCGCATCTACTGCACGATGTGCAAGATCATCTGGTGGCCGCAACGACGTGGGATTCTGTCACAGAAATATTCAGTTACCGCAAACGCGAATCCTGGGGCCGACTCACCACAGTCGAGGTGACGCTTGCCGCAGAGGATATGGCCCCCGAGCTCGAAGCGGCCTTACGCACGCAAGATCTGATTCCCCGGGGCTATACACAGCGTTTCATCGCTCTCCCGCGCCGCGCGGAACGCGCCGAATTCCTGCATCGGTCGGAGGAAATGACTACCGCCACCCAGACGTGGAATGTTTCGCTCCTTTCGCTAAACCTTGCGCAGCTACAAACGCAAATGGCCCCCCACCAAAGTCGCATCCACTTGCTGCTCGCTCCATGGCTCCGCCGCTGGCTGACGTTTGGTTTTACCTTCGCCATTGATTGGCAGAAAAACTCGTGCGTGGCTTTGGTTGAGCAGACGCGAATCGTGGAGGCCAATCACTCCAACGTTTACACCAGCCTCTACGACTCTGAGAAAAAACAACGGCGGCAATGGACCGACAGGTACCTCACCAACCAAGGCTCATCCATGACCTACGAGGAATTTCCCCTCGCACCGGCACCGTCTGAGTCGTTGTGCGCCTTGATCACCGAGGGCGCGCGCGAAACGCAGTGGCACTTTCGCAGTGGCGAAAATGATTTCACGCTGATACGGGATTCGCTGATGACGCGAGAGAACAAGGAACGCGTGGTGCACCTGCATTTGCGCGAACGGCCCGAAGTCGATATCGAGCTCATGCTCGAGCCGCGCGCTTCAGGTTGGCGATTGAGGCAAGCCGCGCTTTCGCACTGGCCACTCACTGTGACCATCCGTTCCCGACGTTAGTCCAGATCCAAATTCTCATTTAGCCCTGGACCTAAATCCCTACTATCGTGATCGAAAAGGGAGGATCCATGAAAATTCTCATCGGCCTATTGTCCATTGCTATCTTCAGCAGTCTCAGTGCCAACGCCTTGCCCCTGCCCACTGGCCCGCGTGCGTCCGTATTACTGCCCAACACTTTCACCACCGCTTACAACTTCGAAGGCACCGTCGAACTTTCCAATTGTTCGGGAAGTTTGATTCGCCTGGAGAATGCGAAGGACAGCGACTTTGGCTTGATTTTAACCAATGGCCATTGTTACGAAGGCGGAATGCCTAAACCAGGTACGTTTATCACCAACCGCCCGTCTTCGCGCCGTTTTACTTTACTCGACGCCGGCGCCAATGCCGTCGGTAGCGTGTCCGCGACACAGGTGCTCTACGCCACCATGACCAAAACCGACATGACGGTATATAAACTAAATATGACCTATGCCGATATTCTTTCGCGCTATAAAATTCATCCGCTCGCCCTTTCATCGCATCATCCGGCCGTGGGCCAACCGATCGAAGTGATTTCTGGCTATTGGCAGCGCGGTTATAGTTGTGCAATCGAAGCCTTCGTTAACAAATTGCAGGAGGACGGATGGGAATCCATGGATTCCATCCGCTACACCCGGCCCGGCTGCGAGGTCATCGGCGGCACCTCGGGTTCGCCGATCCTTCTCACCGGCACCCGCACCGTGATTGGCGTAAACAACACTGGCAACGAAGATGGCGGACGTTGCACCATAAATAATCCATGTGAGATCGACGGCAGTGGCAATGTAAGCGCGCACCTCGGTTACAGTTATGCTCAGGAAACATATTGGATATACAGCTGCTTAGACAGCAGCAATTCAATCGACATCAACACGCCGGGCTGCCAATTGTTCCACTAAGTCCACTTTTGCCCCACGCGTGCGGCGATTCCTCGCCGCCGCGATCTATGCCACTGGAACGCTTCTTGCTGAACTCAGCTGACAGTAACCCAAAGGAGTCAGCAATGAACACGTCAGCAAAACAGTCCGGTCGTAGCAATTCCACACAAAAGCAATCCATCGGCTCAATGATCGCGGAGAATTTAACGCAAGGTACACAGCAATCCATCGACCGCGGGATTGCCACCATCACTCGCATTTTTGACGAGACCAAGACCTACGTGAATGAAAAACCCGCTGAGGCCGCGTTGGTTGGCGTCGCAATCCAAGCCGCCGCGTGGATGCTTTTCGCCACCAAGCCCGGACGCAAAGTTTTTGACTCTGCCGCCATTCTTTTTGTGCCTGAGATGACCAAATGGTTATCACGCACATTTTCGGCCCAAGCCCACTAACCAAAGCGAGGAAAACTCCGTGAAAAACCACGACACAATTTCACCGCAGGAATTCGGACAGCAATTGCCGCCCAACTCCACCGCGCCCTCAAACGATAGCCCAGATGATTCCGAAGAAGACACCGCGGCCGAACTCTCCATGGGCGTAAACTTCACGCCCGAACCAAAAAACCGGCCGGCGGAAGAACACGCACAAGCGCTGCGCCGAGAAAACAGAAATCGCACCATCGATGATCTTCCCGAAACAGCGAAAGCCATTTCATCCGAGCGCCCCGAACCCAGCGCAGACTCAGGCCAAGCCTCCGACACCCATTAATTGGGGAGGGACTATAGGGCTCGTACGGCGAGACTGCATATTGAGTGCCACTGACGAGAGCTGCGAAGCTTGCGCCCACCGCCGCAGGAATTTTGAGAAAGGGAACGCCGACTCAGAAAAACTGCCCCATGCTAAATTGCGTTGCCTCCCGCGTGGCGCTGGTTTCTAATGGTTACCATGAATGAACGCTCCGGTTCAGAATCCACTCTTCGCCTTTTAGTTTTACCGCTGTGGATCGTGGCGATTTATTTTCTCGGCGTGGTGATGAATGAGGCGGCTACCATCTTTTTATGGATCGTTTGCGCATTTTTTCTTTTCGCGTTGCTCGATCCCATTGCCGAATATCTAAAAGCCAAACGCTGGCGCACGACGTGGGCGGCGATTCTCCTGGTTGTGAGCGCGACCATTATTTCGATGGCGCTAATTTATGTGTTCGGTATTCTTTTTTCGGGCATGATCGCCGAGCTCGAGCAATCGAAACGCTTGTTTATGCAGACGTGGACCACGCTCAATGCGACTTGGAGCGCTTGGGGGGCAAAGCTCTCGAGCTTTCTTTCGGGGGCCGCGACTAACGGCGGCGGCGATGTTTCTAAAGTCGAAGTGGTACATGGCAATCCGATCAACGGCGAAATGGGCGGCACGATTTTGCATGGGTTGGGCAGCGCTTTTACGGTGCTTACGTTTTCATTGTTGGTCCCGATTCTGACGCTTTTTATTTTGGTGGAACGGGATTCCCTCGCGCGCACCCTTGGCCACGCCTATCGCAAGGAAGGTGAGGGAGCTAAAACTTGGAAGGCGATGGTTAAATCCGTGCGTGCCTTTTTTGTGGGCAACCTTATTTTGGCGATGATCACCTTTCCCGTTTTTATTTTGCTGTTCTGGCTGTTTAAGTTACCCTCCACTTTTCCGACCGCGGCGCTCGCTACATTTTTCAATCTGATCCCGTTTGCAGGTTCGGTGTTGTCGGGATTTTTACCGGCGGTCACGCTCTATGCGCAAAATCAATCCATCGGCGCAGCCCTTGGACTCTACGGCTGTTGCGTCGCCATTCATTTTATCGTGGCCGATTTTATCACGCCAAAACTTTTGGGTTCGCAGCTCAATATCAATGCCACCACGTCTACGATTGCCTTGGTGGCCTGGGGTGAGCTGTGGGGAGGCCTTGGCCTGATCCTGGCGATTCCACTGACCTCGCTGATCAAAATCGCTTTTGAACACTCTAGTTTTTTTTGGTTGGAGTGGCTCGCGACACTCATGAGCGATAAGGCCGATTTGGCCAAAAAGGGTTGAGGCTTTGCCTTCTATTCGTTAGAGTGCCTCAATGCCTCAGGAACCGAATCTTCTCATGTCGACTCAATACAATTTATCCCTAGTGGCGGTGATCACCACCACACTTTCGATTCTCGGTCTAGCACTGGCGGGCTCGGTTGGGCAACGACTTTGGGCGCAACGCCAGAAACGCGCTGAAGATTCGCTCAATCGCAGCGAAGAAAAATTCCGCGCGCTGGTCGATGCCGTTAAAGATTATGCGATTTTCATGCTGGATCTCAATGGTCGCATTACCACCTGGAATCGCGGCGCCGAACGCATCACCGGCTACAGCGCCCGCGAAATCATTGGTCAGCATGTTTCGATATTCTACACCAAGGAAGACCTTGACCGCCAAACCGCGAGCGAAGAGCTGCGCGAGGCTACGACCACGGGACACTTTGAAGGTGAAGCTATTCGCGTGCGCCGGGATGGCTCGACGTTCTGGGCCAATATTGTTTTGACTCCACTCTTTGACAACGCGGGCCGCATCACGGGATTTTCGAAGGTCACGCGCGACATAACCTCCCTGCGTGACTCCGCACTTCGCTTGCAAAGGCTCAATGAGGAACTCGAGCGCCGGGTAGCCGACCGCACGCGCGAGTTGGCGCGGCGTGAAAGCCAGCTGACCCTGATCACCAATGCGCTCCCGGTTCTTGTCGGGCAATTGGACCGCGACGAGAAATTTCTTTTTGTGAACGAGGCGCTAGCGAAGTGGTTCGGGCGCACCAAAGAGCAAATGGTGGGCGCAACTTTTCGCGAAGTGCTCGGCGAAGACCGCTATCATGCCAACGAACCTTTTATCCAAGCGGTACTGGCAGGGCGAACGGTCAGCTACGAACGTCATTCCAGCAGCACGCAGCGCAAAGCCTTTCTCAACATCACGCTCCTTCCCGAGTTCGATCCGGCTGGGTCCACCGTCGGATTTATTTTGGTGGCCAATGACGTGGCAAAATATAAGGAGATTGAAACCGAGCTTACCAAAGCCAAGCTCGCCGCGGACGTCGCGAGCGAAACTAAAAGTGCGTTCTTGGCCAACATGAGCCATGAGATCCGCACTCCCGTCGGCGCGATTCTAGGCTTTTCCGAATTGCTGGCGAGCCAAGAAGCCCCCGCCGATAAACTCAACGCGCTCGAAGTGATCAAACGCAATGGCCGCTTGCTCTCAAAAATCATCAATGACATTCTCGACATCTCCAAAGTCGAGGCCGGAAAACTCGAGGTCGACCGGATTGATCTTCCCTTCAATAGCGTGTTGCCAGAAATAGAATCCTTGCTCAATCTGAACGCCGTGGAAAAAGGCGTTCAGCTAAAATTCAAATCTGAAGGCACACTTCCCACGCTCATCAACACCGACCCGCTGAGGCTGCGCCAGATCTTGATGAACATTATCGGCAATGCCATTAAATTTACCAAGCGCGGTTCGGTCACGGTCACGGTTAAAACCTGGTCCACCGCCGATGCCGCGCCCAAACTGGCGTTCGTGATCAAAGACACCGGCGAAGGTATCGCCCCCGACCAAGCGATCAAACTCTTTGCTCCCTTCACCCAGGCCGACGCATCCACCACCCGGCGCTTTGGCGGAACCGGCCTCGGGCTCATTCTCTCCAAGCGCTTGGCCAATGCGCTCGGGGGCGACGTGATTTTAAGCGAAAGCTTTTTAGGCGTGGGCAGTACCTTTGTGATCACCATCGACCCGGGAATGCCCACGCAAGATTTCATTATGCCTCTGCCGGCTCGCTTGCCGCAAAATCGGGTGGACCTGACACGGCTGCGGGTGTTGGTGGTCGACGACAGTCTCGACAATCAGGCGCTGATCAAACGCTATTTAAACTTGGCCGGAGCTGAGGTGGAGACCGCGGACAATGGCCGTGAAGGTTTGCAAAAAGCGCTCAAGGACGAGTTCAACGTTATTTTGATGGATCTGCAAATGCCCGAGATGGATGGTTATGAGGCAACTCGGGCGCTAAGAAGTCGCGGTTATCAAAAGCCAATATTAGCGCTCACCGCGCATGCGATGAAGGAGCAGCGGCTGCGTTGTTTGGAAAGTGGTTTTAATGATCATCTGACGAAGCCGATAGAGCGGGAGACTTTGCTGAAGACTCTGGCGGAGTATTCGGGATAAAAAAACCCACATCTTTTGGACGTGGGTTTTTAGCAAAACTTTAAATTGGGATTGCTTAGGGACGAAGGGGCCTCAGAACGTAGGAGCCAATCAACTCCTGTCCATTAGATGGGTCTACATAATCGATGGCTTTAAAACGCAACTGGTCACCCACAAGAGTCAATTCAGAAACTTGCGACATAGCCGGCTTCTCCGTCTTGGGCGGACTTATTTTTTCGGCGTCACATTTCCGGAGTAAGAGGCCACCCATAAGGCCGGTTGTTGTATCACGAAGATCTACGATTTGGCGGGGAAGAAATGCAGCCTGTCCACGCTCATCTACCCTGCAAGATTTGTCGTCGCTCTCAAAGGGCTTAGCCACCGGCTGACGATTGAAAACATAACCCAAAGTTCCCGCATTGTCGTAAAATCTGATACCAATTGGATTAGCACCATATCCGGCGTCGTAGGTACCGACGTAATCACCATTGCGAATCAACTCAGCCTGAACATCTGCAACCTTGTCTGCAAATGCTAAGGGCGACGTCAGTAACGCCAATAAGATCAATACGTTCTTCATATAGACTCCTCATTATTCTTTGGATTGTTGCATATTTCCAAACCCTACTTCACGTGGACCTAAGGTTTTGAAATTCACAGTTCGAGTCGATTAGAGCACAATCTATGCCCGGGAAATTAAGGACCATAGGAGAACCAATGCGATTTAAACACAATAGAAGGGCCGTTCTTAGGCCTCAGGTTGCAATTTTCGTTATAAATTCTGGGCCTAAGATTGTAAATGATTCTCAGGGCTCGCACGCAGGCGGGTGTCAGGCCACCGAAATCAAATCGACGGCCCCGGGAGAGTTAAAAACTTTTATTCACCCAAACTGGCAAATCCGACAAAACCGCGGGTTCAATCGGGCCAAGGGTCGGCTTGGCATTCACGTTCGGCGAGAAGCCATGACCAAGACCCGGATACACCATGGTGGTGTAATTCTTGGCGCCCACAGCTTTAAGCGCATTCACGATCAAATTGAATTCCCGAATCGGGGTCATCGCGTCGATCTCACCATGCATAAGTAAAGTCGTCAGCTTGAGCGAGGCGATCAGGCTGTCGTTGTTGTCATAACTGCCAATCGAGCTCATTAGAATCATACCGGCCACGCCGCCCACCTTTTTCACCACACGCGGGGTGATGAGTGTGCCCTGGCTGATTCCGAGAACTATTATCTTCCCCGGATCGACATTGGGATCGGCCTGGAGAACCTTAAGGGCCAGGCTCGCATCGTCAATCAACTGATCCAGCGTGATCGCGCCATAGATGGCATTATCCACCAGGGGTGCGCCATTGGGCTCATCCGTGATGCCGCGTTTATTGTAGCGATAGGTAATGATGCCCTTGTCGCCGAGCACGTGGGCAATGGACTCAAACGCCTTGTGCGGTTGACCGTTGGCTGAGACCGAGCCTGGTATCCAGAGGTTCATGTCCATGGGACCAGCGCCGTGGATTAACAAGACTCCGATGCGTTTGCCCGATTGGTTATCTTTGGGATAACTCATTTTGCCGTTCAAAGTCAGACCGTCAGACGTTTTAAAGCTCACACCGGTTTCCGTCGTCAACGCAAAGACACAAGGACCATTTGTAAGGATAAAACAGAGCAGTAGTCGAATCATGTTTTCGCCCCTTCCTGGATGAAAATTACTCATTAGAAATCTCAGCACGTGAGTGGGGGATCCACAAGAGAAATGGGTCTGTGGCGGGGGGCGTTCTGCAGGAGTGTCTAAAGTGGTATAGTTTACGCGGGAGAACAGTGAGGTTAAGTCAGCTGAGGAAAGCCCACGCCGGACGACGTGGGCTTAAATTTAATTGTTTACTCGCGATGACGTTTTGTCGCGGAAAAATCATAATATTTCAAGAACGCAAACGTAGGATTGCTATCGGCGAGCGTCTTGAGCTTCGCGAATACACCGGGGGCGGCATCCTTGGCTTCGGCGCGGAAGGCGCAATGGTCAAAAGCGTGCTGTGGTGATTTCAGCGCTGCCGTGCGTTGCAGGAAGTAACAGGCTCTGAAATCAAAGGGCAATGAGCAGAAAGCCTGCAGGTCTTTTGCGGACCTAAAGGTTTCCACTGCCGTGGCATTGACACAAAATTCTGGAGCCCCTAACCGGCTTACCTTAGCAACCATTTTCTTTTCCAGTTCGTCAATCGCCGCGCTATTCGCAAGCGTCTGAGGAAAGTCAAGACGGGCTAGGGGATTTCTCACGCGATTAAAATCGTCATGATGAGTGACATAGTTGCGAATGACACTCACTTGTTCGGCCGCATCGGCTAAAGACGCCAATTCGCCAAAGAGATAAGCGCGCGCTTCTTCCATATGCGAAGATGGGCCTTTAATCTCGGCGCTTTTGCTGTCGAATTCCAGTTTCCAAGTTTCTGGGAAGGGGCTGCCCTTCGGATCGTTGGGCGGCACCGCGACCATCTTGCCTTCTTTGTCCGGCGCCATTTGCAGTCTCAAGCCAGGCAAATTAATCAAAACCTGTTTAATAATCTCAGGCACCATAACCAGCGCCACATCGTCACCCAGGCAGCGGTGATAGTCGATGCTGACATGCATGTAGTCGCCAAGCGGACGGGTGATATCAAACTTGGTCGGATCCTTATATTTCTTGGAATCCATCATGCCGGATTGCATAGCCACTAGGACGCGCGTGCCCTCAGCGATCGGCACTGGTGTCCCCGGCACATCAGTACCGTTCACAACCTCTTTAACCGGAGTTACGCTGTAATCATGAAAAGCGCGACGCTCAACCCAAGGATTGATGGGTTGGAAGCGCAAAGCCTCCCAAACGTAGTGATCAAAAAGTTGATTGTCTACAGCCGTAGCCGTACGAGAGTTGGCTTTTTTTGCTGCGGCAATGGCCTGAGGAAGAATATCTGGACGAGTCAGCAGATTATACAACGAACGGGTAACCGCGAGGTTGGTTGTCTCCCCCGCACCGACCAATAAACCGATTGTATTGGCCATTACCCGCGCCATCGGATCCACGCCACCCTTTTCGAATTGGGCATGACCTTGAATCATTTGGGTGACGGTGTCATAGGCGGGGCGACTAAACTCCATCTCACGTTTGAGCTCAGGCATCAGCATCTTAGTGATGTAGGCCTGCATTTCCTGACCTGCGGCTAAGGCCAATTTATTGAGCGGCTCGAAATTCAATGGATTATGGAAAAAACTTTGCTGGGTGTTTTGCGACCATTGCACCTGAGTGTAAAAGTCGGGCGGATAAAAGCCGAAGTAATCGCTAACCAGACCCATAGAAATATTGCGGCTGATGTACGCGCCGACATCCAAGGTTTTGGTGACGTCATCGGCATGATCACGAAGCGCCTCTAAAGTTAATCGTTTTACAATATGGCGCACGCGTTTCATGCTCGCGTCTTTGGACCCGTTGCCCTTATTGCTATTGTTGACGAAATCGTGCATCAGCGGAAATTTCTCTTCGTTGGCCAAGCTGTGCCCTTCACGGCCATCGCGCGAAAGCATAAACTCGTTGCCGCCCAAGGTCGGCTCCATCACGGGCGTGTAAATCACATTCAGATCCGGCGGGGGCTTTAAGCGGCTGACTTCGCCAAAAGATCTGTGCACTTCATCGTAGCGGGCGACTATGCAAGTGGCCCGTTCCTTGTCATCACCGGGAAGGCAAAAGACAGGTTCAGCTTTGCGCAGTTCCGCAAAGAAATCGTTGCCTGACTGTCTGGAAACTATCAGCATGGCGCGAAAGCGAGCCTGTGGAACAGTGTAATCTTCAAACTTAGTGATCCCTGTCGGCTTATCAATCTTCTCGAAAGCCACCACCATGGTCGCCTGAATCGTCTTTATTTTCGTGAGAAGTTCTTTGGCACCCGCATCAGGTGGTTCAGCCTCGGCTTTTTCTTGCAATGCTTTGATCGCAACCGGATTGGCGATATTCCAAATCAGGAATCGACCGCCGGGCGGATAGTTGCGAACTTCTTCGGGGGCGTTTGCGGGATAACGATTCTTATCACCTGTTGTTACGCAAGCGACCAGACTTAATAACACAATTGTCATATGGACCCACAGGCCCCTTCGCATGCGCTTTCTACAGATCATAGAGAAAAGATCCTCTCGTAAATTGATTTATAAATAATTGTTCTTTGAAAACTGGCTCGGGTCAACTTGCTTACATGTTTGTCCCTCAACTATATAACGGGGCAGCGTAGTCCAAGAATACTCGGGGTCGGGTCGCAGGATTTTCATAAATTCGATAATATTGCGCTTGTCGGCGGCAGTCAGTTTTTTGAACTCAGGAAAGTTGTGTCCCTTATTGCTGTTACCCATATCATTGGCGTCGAAGCAAGCGGCGGGATACTTAACACAACGGATTTGATTATGCAGCTGGAGCGGGCTCTTGAGCTGAGACCATTTGCCATAGGTCTCTATATCCAAACCGTCAACCTCTGAAGTGGCCACTGGGTCGTCCATGAATCCGAGTCTTTCCGCGTCGTACTTTTTAGTTCCGAGGAAGAAAAAGCGCGGACGCTTGGCCGGAGTCAATAAGGCTTCCAAATTTTGAATGGAACCATTATGCAAATAAGGCGCTGTTGCCCACACGCCCGCCAAGTTCTTTGCGACATAGGCAATCCCAGGAGTATTGATCTCACTCATGTAGTCTAGCGCTTTATCATAAGGAGGTGTGCCCAAATAGGTGTCGCGAAAAACCTCGGGGCCACGAATCGCCGCACGCTGCCAAACTGGAATTTGATCTTCGCCAATGCCATTCAGGCGAAAGTAGTCGTCGCGTACGCCCTTGGTAAACGAAAACAACGCTACACGAAAGGGGATTTCGCCGTTAGCGACTTTGACGGGAGTTCCCTGCATTTGCGCATAAACCGAATCTGTTCCAGTCGCAACTGGTGAAAACATGTTGGGTTGAATCAGCATTTTTGCAGGGCCTACCCGCTTTGCAGATTCATGGCAGCCCGCACAGGCCTGTTGAAACTTACTACAGCCCTGAATCGCGAGTGCCATTTCAACCGGCGAGTTCGGAAAGCTTTCCTCCCAGTTCGGGGTTTTCAACTTATATAATAGAGACTCTAAACGATTGAGGTTATAGAGATTGACGGTAGAGACGCAACTGCCCTCCTTGGTTGTATCGCATCCATCTTTGCCGGTAAGGATTGCACCTAGACCAAAGGCTTGACCCACATTTCTCATGAGAACTGAGTTGGTGTTGTTGTTGTAATGAAAGGCCGCCTTATATTTAATCGCCCACATCGGTGGAACCGAAGCGGTCGCGACCAGATCAATAGGGTTATCGCCCCGTGCCACCCAGTTGGAAATCCGTCCAAACGCGTCGGTACGCGCATAACCTTCGTTAGTGACTTTAATTTTAGGATCCGCCCCAAGTAAAGTGGCGAGCCACTTCATACGAAGCCCTAAGGTGGGGCTGAGGTCGGTGACTTTCACGTGATAGGTTAGAGCCAGAAATTCAAGTAAATATTTTTGGACCACCGGGCGTTTTTCAAAAAGTGCCTGCTGAACAGTCGCTTTCACTTTTTCGGTCGCCTTGAGTCGGCTGCGCGGCAAACCGTGATCCGCCACTAAAAATTCAATGACTTCAGTCGCAGGTCCTGAGCCCAAAATTGGACCGAGCAACTCGAGTCTTAGGCGCGCGGGAAATTCTTCGCCGATTTTCTTAGCCTCCCTTGTCGGGGTTCCGGTTTCGATCAGGAACTTCTCCATCAGCTCAGGTTCCATCATAGTTTTTAGCACCGAACCCGCCATGTCTTGAAAGAATCCGCGGATGTACATCATATTGGGGGCGCCGTCGTAGAGCTTCGAGGTGTCACCGACTTGCACCTGGCCGGTGTGGCAGAGCGCGCAGTTGGTGCCGACCATGGCGATCGATACTTTGCCGTTCTTGACTTGGGTGCCATAGATTCGGCTGCCGATAATTTTCTCGTCGGGCGACTGCAGGGTGGCGTCGGAATCCATCGGGTCCGCGTCACTCCATGCGGCAGTAATTCCCACCACTTTGAACGGGAAGTTATGCTGCAAGCCGGTGCGCAAGCCGTAGTTGGAAGTGTCAAGGCCATCCTCTTCAATGACGCCAAATTTCTTGCCCAATTGGTCGTAAAGCGGCGTGTTCTTAAGTGCACTCGTTTGGCTCTTAACATGCATGAACCAGCGTAGGGGGAGTACGTCACTGCCCTCGCTCAAATGCCAAAGCTGGGAAACCTCGTGTGACGTCAATCCCGGCGGAAATTCCACATTCACCGTTTTACTCTTGTCAGTGCCTTTGAGGAAATTCCTAATATTCTCTTCGTGTTTATCCTTCGGCTTAAAGCTGGCGTCGAATTCTGGATTGCCAAACACCGACTTCCGATCTTCGTTTATGTCACTGGCCACGGTGCGACCGCCACCTTCTCTTGCCTTCATACTCTTGCAGCCCACGGCGATCACTCCGCAGACAAGGGTACCCACCAACAAAATTCTTTTGAATTGATTTTTCATATTGTGTTTTTTCTACTGTTTTGGTTTGGTTATGGCCACGAAGTCAGTTTACGGTGACACTCTTGTGAAATACATATTATCTTCGCGGCCTAGCCTATTTTTCTAACCGTTGATTTGACTTGAGTATTTGGCTGTTTATCGCTTGTGCCGAATTCGTCTATTTGTTACTGGACAGTGGTAGGGCTCGTCACTTATCGTGCTTCCATGAGCTTATTAATAAATTGTCTGGTCGGATTTGTCGCGATTCAACATGTCGGCTTTCTAGTTTTGGAAATGTTTTTGTTCACCCAGCCCATTGGCTTGAAAATATTTAGGCAAACCGCGGAGCAAGCGCAAATATCGGCGGTGCTCGCGGCCAATCAGGGCCTTTACAATGGCTTTTTGGCGGCGGGACTGGTCTGGGCGCTTTTGCATCCCGCGCCCGATGTTGCCACCCAGTTGAAAATGTTTTTCCTCGGCTGCGTGGTGGTCGCGGGGCTCTACGGCGCTTATAGCGTGAGCATCAAGATTCTGATTATGCAGGCGCTTCCGGCCGCGGTTACGCTTGCCCTCCTTATATTAGCTTAGTCTTCTTCACTGTCCGTGCCAGACTCTTCTTCCGCTTCCAGCTCCGGAGCGATTTCGTCCGTGCCGGAATTCGTTTGGCCAGGGTTGTTGGCAAAGTCTCGCCGGCGTTTTTCATCGAGAGTTGCAAAATCTTTGGATGGGGACAATTCTGTTGGGTCGGTCATTCGCTTCTCCTTTGTACTAATAAAACATTGTTCGTGTACTCATCACTCAACAATAGAGTCACCGCGGTGTAGTAGAGCCAGACCAACAGAACCACCAGCGAACCCGCCGCGCCATAAGCCGAACCCACCGCCGACTTGGCTAGATATAAAGTGATCAACATTTTACCCAGAAGAAAGAAGACCGTGGCCACCACTGCGGACTGAAAACATTTTCGCCCTGGTTCTTGGCTCGAAGGCACAAAACGAAACATCGCCGCAAAAAGTCCGGTGAAAACCAAAAAGCTCACCACCATCGCCACGGCCTCCCAGAAAAATCCTTCGCGGCCGCTAAAAACCGCCGCGATCGCAGTGGTCACCACCAATGAAATGATCAACATAAAGATAAAGCCAAAGACCAAACCGATCGACAGCAGCTTTTCGCGCATGAAAAACCACAATCCCGACGCCTTTTTTCGCGTCGGTGCGTACTCATTGATCTTATCAAACGCCAGGCGCAGTTGATTGAAGATCGTGGATGCGGAGACCGCGAGAATGAGAAAGCTAACGACGCCCGAAAAACCGCGAAAGGTGGTGTGCCCCTTGGCGCTGACGATAATGGCCTGTAGTGCCTCGCCTCCCTGAGCTCCGACCAGCACGGTCATTTGTTGGATGACCGACTGCTGCCATTGCTCCCCGAGCAAGGTAAGAATGGAAAGCAGGATAATCAAAAACGGTGCGAGCGCCAAGGCCGTGGTATAGGCTATCGCGGCCGCCAATAAAAGAATCTCATGCTTGTCGACCGCGGCGAGAAATCGCTGGTTACGTGCGAGTGAGAATATATTTTTAAACTGAAACCGGCTTTCCATGGGGTGATAATGGAGCAAGGCCGGTGCCAGGCCAAATGGCGCCGGCACAGGCGGATGGTGACGTGTGGGTCGCTAATGTCCCAAAATTCGCTACCGTTCATTAAAAGGACCACCTCCAAATCTGGGACATACTATAGAACTTTTGCCCCGAACCCCTTGGCGAACTGCAATGGAATCGATTCGATTAGGGCACGCCCCTTGCTTTTTACTTTTTACAGGTTCAGCAACTCTAAATGGAGGAAAGCATAATGTTGAGAGCAGCCATTGCATTTTTTGTTTTAGCTTTAGTCGCGATGTTCTTAGGAGCGTCGGGCTTTGCGGGTATGTCCGCTGAAATCGGACGGACAT
Organism: Pseudobdellovibrionaceae bacterium; assembly: GCA_025354795.1. Lineage (GTDB taxonomy): Bacteria > Bdellovibrionota > Bdellovibrionia > Bdellovibrionales > UBA1609 > JALHOQ01. The sequence continues at coordinate 29,060 of JANXMF010000224.1, read as the reverse complement.
TGTTGTTCGTATTCCTAGTTCTCGCAGTTATTAGTTTTGTTGCCAATCTTGTCACGGGCCGCGGCCCAAGACAAATTCTATAAAGGAGTCACATTATGAATAGCGATACATTTCAGGGTAAATGGCATGAAATAAAGGGTGAAATCCAAAACCTTTGGGGCAAGCTCACCCATGACGATTTGGACCGCACCAAAGGCAATGTCGACGCCATCGGCGGCCTTGTGCAACAACACTATGGCGACTCAAAGGACGACGTAAAACAAAAGATCAGCGACGTCATCCACCGCGTTGAACACAAGGTGGCCAACAAAACTGAACAGGTCAAAACTAGCTTGCGCGATTCGGACACCCACAATGTCTAAGTTGAGCTTGCTTTTGACCGCCTGCGCTTTCTGCAGCGCCTTTGCCGCCGACCTCACTCCCCGTGAGTCCGCTAAGGATGCCAAGCGGGCCGCCAAGAAAACGGTGCATCGAGTGAGTGAGGCCGTGTGCACTGAGGGCGACGCGGTTTGCCTCGCTAAAAAAGGCAAACATCGGGTCGAAGAAGGTGTTGATAAAGTTAACGATAAGGCCGAATAACAAATGGCCGATTTACAAATTTGCAGAGCGCACCTCGATGCACCCAACCCTGGGGTGCGCTTCTTTCTCGGGTTGAGTCAGCCGGTAGTGACGTCAGGCTTGGCGGCGATGACTCCGGTAAACGTGGCCAACCAACTTCAACCGCTGCAAGCGGTGACCTTGAAGGCATCGGCACTGGCGACAAGTAGCCTCGGACTCTCGAGCGATGTTTATGTCACGTTCCGCTAGGCCTTCGCCCGGTTTTAACCCGGGTCCAGGGGATGATTCGACAATCCAGGGACTTTTAAGTCCCAATCATTATCGATAGACGCAATGCCTTCAATTTTACCAACGCCGCTAAAAAACCATTAACCGTCCCTACTGACAATGACCGCTATCCCGCCGGTCATTGTTTTTGCGCAAAATCGATATTTGGTTTAGTTTGAGTCCATGGAATTCGAATTCGAGAAACGCTTCAAATGTCCCTACTGTCGCGAGCAAATTTCCATGTTGTTGGACCTGAGCGAAAACGGACGCCATCAATACATTGAAGATTGCGAAGTCTGCTGTCAGCCTATCGTGCTTGAGTTTGAGATCCATGATCACAAGCTGTCCGCGTTTACGAGCAAGGGAAGCCAGTAACGAGGGCCAGCTTAATGAATGATCGTCGCCGGCGACATACCTTGGGAACTGGAGCCGAAACAGCCATCGATCGCACTCGACGAAGGCGCCGAAACCACTTGAAACGTCGTCTTATTGTCATTCCAGCTACTGACCCTTGTGACAATGCGATCATTGCCCATAAACGAAGGAAACTCGGAGCTCTGGTCCCCATTCAGGGTGGTAAGCTGAACGACGTTGCTGCTAGCAACGTTCATCAAGTAGGAATTGTAACTCGTTCCACCCGTCAGGCTTTTGCCTAAAGGCGCCATTGAATCCGCGTGAAAGACGACCCGTGTGTTGTCCGGGCTGAATGATACTTTTCCCGCCGTTGCAGGCAAGGTCGAAACCAATTCGCAGGGAACTTTGCCTTTAGCTTCACGGTCCCATTGTACGCGTAATATGCGCATTCGTCCGTTGATCTCGGCGCCAATCAGGCCGCCATCGCCCGAGCTAAAGGGCAAACTGGCGACGCCATCGATCACCCCCGAGGGCAGGCCTACAACCGTTTCACAAATTTGTTTGGCACCGTCAGCACTCACACCGTCAGCACTGGTTTTTATTTCCTTGGCATAAAGCCCCCGTTCGGTTCGGTAAAGTACAAGATTCTTCCCGTCGCGCTGTATCGGCGAGGGATAGTCGTAAGCGTTCCATCCACTCCCCCGCACATCTCCGCTTTTTGCATAGACGCCCGACTTGTCGACGGGAGTCATACGCAATGATGGCGTTCTCTTTCCATCAAACACGTGAGTGTAAATCCGGCTGCAATCAGGCGCAGGGACAGAATCTACACCTTGCACGAATGTGATTGGATGTTTGTTCAACCCATCTGGAGTTTCGCCCTCGGTGACCGCCAGGCGGTCAGAAACTGGGGTGCGCACGGTGTCGCCGTTGGCAACATTAATGCGCACTGGATAGGCCACGCCATTCTTCTCTAGTACATTGGAAAACACCCAAGGCTGACTGCACTCCGCGCTTCGCGCAAACAGAGTATGAAAAGCATTGTGCGAATACTCATGAAGCAGTTTAAGCTTAGGACAGCCATCCGCAACCGCAACTGCGCAATCGGCGAGCAAAACAAAAATCAAACCGCTCAGGCCGAAGCGCACGTCTCGAGTCATTTGGTCCGCCCGGCTAAAATTTGCCGATACTCGCTGACTCTTCGATAGCCGGGCAGACCATTGTCCACGAAGTGACCATTCTTCACATGATAAAGAATCGGCATTTGCCGCCGCGCACCTCGCATGCGCAACTCAAACGAGTCGAGTGGAACCAGAAAATCTTCGGGCAACCCGACCTGCTGAATTTGGGCGGCTGCAACACCTGGTTTTGCCGATGATGCCAGAAAGGCCTTGAATGGAATTTTTAATTCAGCCACCAGTACCTTGATTTCGCGCAAGCTTGGAATTGAATAGGACATCTCAGGCGACCAAACATAAATTAACACTTCGCTATGTGCTGCGATCAGCGCGAGAAGATCGCTATCCGTCGCGACCCCGGTATTTTTTGGTGGCTCATTGTGCTCCGTTTTGACCGCATCGGTACATTCCTCACTCAGTTTGTGAATGTCGGCCTGGAACTGCGATTGGCGCGCAACCGTAATCGGGTCAGAGGCGTCGCCATACTCCAAATAAATCCATGTCCCTACTTTTTGACTACTTGAAATCGCACGCCTGTGATCTTTAACCCCTTCGATTAAGAGCTGCCAATCACCGTTGGCTTTCCATTCCTTTATCAGTGCATCGATTTTAGCTTTGCAACGCGGGAAGGTAACTTCGTCTCCAGCCTTGTCCGCATCGGCACCAAATGCGGAATAGCCAAAAACAACAACCACTATGAGAGACAAAGCCGTATGGATACGCATGTGAGAGATTTTATGATTTTCGGCATGGGAGGACTAGTGCGAAACACCACGGGCTTAAAAGACTCGACGATAGACTAGGAAGCTGTTGAAAAAACTCGCGCCACTAAAATTACTAATCTCATTATATACATCCCAGCAGTGCTTGTCCGGCTTGGCGGTCGAGCTTGCAGTTGCTATTGACCGGAAGACGCGGATTGAAGCGGATTAAAGACGAGCTGAATCGAGTTAAAAACTTCTGTTGCAGCACCTGTAAGATAGTTTCTGGTGAAGGACCTTCTTCCACCAACAGCGCCAAGTCCTGACCCAAGCGCGGATCGGACAAGGAAAACGCCAGAGCCACAATTCCGTGCTGCAAAAGCACCGCTTCGATCGCCTCAAGCGAAAACTTTTCGCCGCCGCGGTTCAACACAAAATCGCTGCGCCCATTAAAGATCAACACGCCATCGGCGCGCCGGCTCAATTCGTCCGAAATCAATATTTTTTGGGGGAACTCGATGCCGCTCGCCGTGATTACCGCCAGACAGACCGAAGGTCCGCGCAATTCATAACCACGACCGGGAATAAGATTTATGACCAAACCCGGAAGTGGAAATCCGATTTCACCATCCTCCACTGGCGCATGGCCGGCCGGGAGATGAGCCACTCCGGGAGACGCTTGCGTCGCGCCATAACCGATGCTCGGCAGGGCAATCTTCAGTTGCTCCCGCAAACGCTCCCACAACGAGACCGTAACTTTAGCACCGCCCACAATGCAAGTCAGACTCGGCGCCAATTCCTCACCGTTCATTTGCACGTAACATTTGAGATCCTCAAAATGCGTGGGCGTACCTAACGTCATCAATCCCGGTTGAGTGGCGCGCCGACGCTGCTCATGATGCGCCCCACTGTAACGGCCTTCACCCGTGAGGAGTGGCCAACCTTCTTCAAGTGCTAAGATGTATCCCAACAGCAGACCGAAAGTGTGAAACGGCTGGGGATAGCAAAACACCGAATCAATCCCCTGCACATTTAAAATCTTAAGGATCGCCGCCAACGAGCTGCGGATATTCGCCTTGCTGTAAAGCACTAACTCGGGCTTTCCCGAGGTGGTGCCGCTGGTAAACAATCCTAATACGGGCACTGAGGGATAAACCACGGGCGCTAGCGGCTCGGAGACCAACCCGGGTTGAAGCTCGCCATGCCATAGGCGCTCAGTCGGTGGAAGGAAATGCAAGAACGGTGTTGGATCAATCTGCGGCGGGCAAAGAATCAGAAGTTCATCGTCACGCGACCACACCCGCGCGATCAGGTCGCGGATCTTAACGCCATGGTAACCCTTCCACAAATGCACTTTTCGCACTTTAAAGCACGCCCTTTGAAAACAGAAAATTGTCTTCGTTCCACATATCGCCGGCGACGGCCGAGGTAAACCCGGCGCGCATATTTTCACGGTGCAGGGTTTTCTTCATTTGTTCGACAAAACTGCCTTGATAAAAAAGCGAGATCAAATTGTGGAAGCGCTGAATGCCTTGGCGCACAGTCTCCTCATAGCGGCGATCGCGTCCGCCTTGGCGCAGAGTTTCGCCCATACGCAAAGCTTCGACAATTGTCAGTGCCGCGAGCTTGCCCGAAACCGTGGCCATATGCACACCCGAAGAAAAAATCGGATCTAAAAAGGCCGCGGCATCGCCCGCGCAAATCCAGCGGTCGCCCACCATATATTCATTGCCGTGGGAATAATTGGCGATGGTGATGATTTCCGAAACTCTTTCGCTCTCGCGCAAAATTTCGCGCAGGCGCGGACTTGAGTGCAGACACTCGATGAGGTAGTCTTCCAAAGTCACGCCGGGCGATTTCAACGCCGACGACGCGACCACGCCCACCGAAGTGCGCTCGCCCTTGAACGGAATGATCCATGACCACGAACGATCCGGTAGCAAACCCACCGTGATGTCGCCTTCGCTACGGCCTTCATAGCGTTTAACCCCGGTATAGTGTGCAAACACCGCAAAATTATTAAGATCTTTATGACTGTGCCGCATTTTCAAACGCTTTCCGAGGTAGGAATCGCGGCCGGTGCAATCGAGTAAGAACCGCGCCGTGTAGCTGCCCTTGGTGGTCACCACCGAAACGTGGTCATCATGAAACTCAACGTCTTTGACTCGCTCGGGCTGGCGAACATCCACGCCCAGTTTGCGGGCGTGAGCGAGAATATCTTGATCAAACTGGCTGCGCTCGACTTCAAACGCCATGGGGATATCACGATTTAAACCGTTGTCGAAACCAAAGTAGACTTCGTCATCCGTTTTATAATCGACAAATCGCGCGCCGTATTTTTCTATGTAATTACCAGCGGCAAGGGTTTCATAAAACCCCGTCTCTTTAAAAATCGGCATGGACGCGGGCAGCAAGGACTCGCCGATATGAAAGCGCGGATACACTTCACGCTCAAGCAGAATGCAATCCAGGCCGTTTTTTGCGAGAAAAGCCCCCGCCGTGCTGCCGCCCGGTCCGCCGCCGACGATGATAACGTCATACCTTTTCATAAGTCTCTCCTGCTTGGCGTTCCGCCCGGTCCATAAGACTCTCACGCAAAGTCTGCACGCCGCGATCGAGCGGTCGATCGCCCGCCACAAATGGAACCGCGCGACGAACTAGAGCGTAAAGATCCTGCGATACCTCCCCGCGCAAGGTGATCGAACGCAAATCCACCGCCTGGGCTAAACATATTAAGTAGTGACCGAAAACCGTATACAATTGTCCAGTCAGCTGTTGGCACTGAACCGCAGCACTCATGCCGAGGCTCACCTTGTCCTGATTGTGACTCTCCGCCGAGCGCGAAAAAATCCCATTGGGCATCGCCTTAGCCATGATCTCCGAAGTGATGGCCGACACCGACTGATGCAGTCCCTTTAAGCCATGATGGAGATGCCGATGTTCACGCGCCAATCCCGGCCAATTGGCCAAGTTCGCTGGCAGGCCACGATTCGACTTTTCGTCAATAAGCATCGCCAATTGACGATCTACCATGTCGGCGATATGGGCCAAGCTGATTTTCAAATAGTCCATGCCTTGACTCAAGTAACCGCCGTAGAAATTTCCGCCCATGCCCAAATTGCCGTCGGCTTCAAGCAAGGGGTTGTCGGAGGAGCCGTTGATTTCCTCTTCAAGCCAGGTGCCGAGCAACTGCACCGTGTCCGTCACCGGACCTAAAATCTGCGGTGCGCAGCGGAGGGAATAGCGATCCTGCACGGCTTCCGAGGTTAGCGAGCTCTCCAAGATCATTTCACTTAAGGGTTTGCACGCGTAACCCTCGGCCCGAATCAACGCCAACACCGTCGCCGCCACTTGGCGTTGCCCAGTATGGAGATTGGCCTTTTCATTGATCAAAATATCAAATGGTTCAGTGCGGCCGCGCAAGACCAAGCAGAGCCATGCGGTCGCGACCGAGGACAACTGCAGCAGCGCTTGCGCCGCCACCAAATTGCTTAAATAAAGACCCGCCATCGCTGAAGTGCCATTCACCAACGCCAAGCCTTCTTTGGGCTTCAAGCGGTATTTTGCCACGCCGGCGCGCGCGAGCACATCCGCCGTTTCTTGCAATTTTCCGTCCACGAACATCTGGCCTTCGCCCTGCAGGCATTGCGCCAAATAGGCCAGCGGAATCAAGTCGCCGCTCGCACCCAATGAACCCTCGCACGGCACCGCGGGAATCCAATCGTTGGCCAGAAAAAGGCGCATGCGTTCGAGCAACTCTACGCTCACGCCGGAAAAGCCACGACTCAGCGATTTGAGCCGTATCAAAAACATCGCCCGGCACGCATCGACCGGCAGCAATGGTCCGCTTCCGCACAAAAGATAAGACACCAGATTGGCTTGCAGCATTTCACCGTGCTGGGGATCGACAAAACGAAAGCAGCTGTCGCCAAACCCGGTGGTCACGCCATAAATCGGGAGCCGACGCTCCATTAGCTCATTGAGCCGGCGACAGGAGATCGCGGCGCGCTCCAGACATTCGTCCGCGACCATCACTTTGCTAAACTCATTACGTTTATAAACAAATCGTTTCAACTGGCGCAACGCCAGATTTTCGACCCCCAAGGCCAGCGTCTCGCGGCTCATGCTCCCGCCGCCCGCGTGATTTGCCAACCGCCACCCAGCGCCGCCGTGGGTTCTCCGTTGGATTTCCCCAACCAAACATTGATTTCGGAATCCAAAGGCAGCGCCGCCGCCGCACCCCCACGCTCGAGCCGCATATTTCCCTCACCACCTAAACAAAAACGATAGGCCACATAATCCGCATCGCAGCCGAGGACCCAGCACACTTGCTGGTTCAGTGAGACCCATTCGGCGCCTTCGCTCAGCGCGCGACTTAAGCTATGGGGATCATTTTGCAAACAGATTAACGGCCCGTGCCAATTCATTAATTGCAGCAGAGCGGAAGCGCGCAGGCTCGGCAAGGTGTGCACAAAGCGCGCGGGGCTGGATGCGCCCTGCAGAGCAAACAAGGCATCCGAGCCATTGCAGCCACCAGGGCTCGCCAAAACTATGAGCGCGGGTTTTTCGACCGTCGGCGCTTGGCTCCAAAGTTCACATAATCCAAACGCCGGGGCATCGAGTTGATACCAGCGATCTACCCGCGCATGCCAGGACGGCTCGCCCTTGAGCGGAAAAATAGATTTATGAAAAACAAAGGCACAGCGAATCTGTCTCATGCGTCCAGCCAGCGCTCGACTTGCGCCACCGCATGAATCCCGCCAAATCCCAGTGCGGAAAATAGCACCCGCTCCGGTTCAACGTCGAGAGCCGCGTTTTGGGTGAGGTAGCGACAACGAAATGACGGATCCACCTCAGGCGTGTTGCCCAAACGAAACCCGGTGCGACGGATAATGGACTCGCACGCCAAAACCAAATCCACCGCACCACAGGCCGCGAGGGTGTGACCGATGCTCCATTTGCTGCCAGTCACCACCGGCGCGAGACCGAAATGGGTATGAAAAACCTGATCTTCGACCACATCATTTAATACCGTGGCCGTCGCGTGAGCGATGATCATATCAGGAACGCTTGCGAGCGCGCGCAAAGCCCGGCGCAAACTTTGACCTGAAGGCGAAGGACGAACGGCCGCAAAGCCTTCCGCATCCAAACCCACTCCAGTAAGACCGATCGCACAAGGTTTAGACGCCAGCACCACGACTACCGCGGCTTCTCCCAGGCGCATACCATCACGATCCGGGGCGAACGGGCGCGCCGACGACACCGACAATGCTTGCAGCGAATGAAAACCCTGCAATACGAATGGACCCACGCCATCAACCGCGAGCACGATCACCGTGTCCACGCGGTCGGCTTGGAACCATTGGGTGGCAAGCCAAAGGGCCGAGTGGGAAGAGGCACAGGCATTGCTGACCACGACTTGAGTCACCGCGGTCACTTCCGCCAGTCTGCAAAATCGAGTGAGCAGCGGTGCTAAGAAATCTTGGCGCAAATCACTATTGGAATTCCAAATGCGGTCTTCTACAAAACCCTTGGTGGAGGCTAAAATCACGCCGACACGGCCGAGTTGACCGCGATCGAGATCGGCACTGGCTTCCCGCCAAGCTCGATGGAGGTGAGTGAACAGTCGCTCTTCCTGATTTTCAAATTCGCGGGAGGATGGGAGTAAACACGCGCGCGCCGCAAAATCGGGCTTTACCGGCCAATCTGAACAATCCAGCGCGCGGGAAAAATCGCGTCCACTGTGCACGCCGGACCAGAGAGCTTCCACGCCCTCGCCTGCCGCCGTCGAAGCCCCGTAGGCGACCACTCCGATCATGACTTCGATGCAGCGGCTTCTTTTACCAAACCGTAGACATCGCTCAGGGTTTTGACTTGCATAAGGCGTTCGCCTTCGATTCGACTACCGAGACTCTCTTCGAGATGAACCAACATATCGACCGCATCCAGACTGTCCAAACCCAAATCCTCTTTGAGGCGGGCCGTGGGCACTAGGTCTTTTTCGGAGAGTTCAAATCCGCGGGCCATTAGCGCATTCACTTTGCTCACAATTTCTTGTTCCATCATTGACCACTCCCTACGGCTGAGATCACTAAACTGGTGTTCATGCCACCAAAAGCAAAGTTGTTGCTTAGAACGTGCTGAACCGCGCTCGAGCAGTTTTCACGAATAAGGTTCACACCCAAACACATAGCGTCAGGATTATCAAGATTTCGTGTGGGAAGCAGAACATTATTTTGCATCATGAGCACTGACGCAATGACTTCAACCGCTCCGCACGCCGCCAAAGAATGGCCCAGGTTTCCTTTCAAACTACTGACCGGAGTCTGCTCGCCAAACATCTTTGCAATAGTTTGCGCCTCCTCAATATCACCCTGCAAAGTCGCAGTGGCGTGAGCATTGATGTAGCCAATGTCTGCAGGCACAAGCTGTGCGCGGCGAATAGCCTGTCCCATCGTTTGTCGCATCGCATCCCCGCTGGATTGGCTCATATGCAAGCCGTCGCATACGTAGGCACCCCCCCGGAATTCAGCCAGCGCCAGACCACCACGCCGGCGCAAGCGCTCTTCGGTCTCGAGAATGACCACGCCCGCACCTTCTGACACCACTAAGCCATCGCGGTCGCGATCAAAGGGCCGCGAGGCGCGCTCCGGCTCATAATTGTATCGGCGCGAAGCCGCGAGCACGATGTCGAATATCGCCGCGGTCATATAGTGCAATTCGTCCGCACCACCGGCGATCACACAATCGTAAAATCCGCTCTGCAGTAATTCCCAGCCCAACACCAGTGCCTGTGAAGAGGTGGAGCAGGCGGAAGACGGCGAAAGCAAAGCGCCATGATAGCCAAGAGCCGAAGCCACATTCGCCGGCACCGAATGATTCATCACTTTAAAAAACGAGGTGGACATTTGTCCTTGTGGACCGCCGCGCTCGAAGAGCTGTTTGAAATAAAGTTCGAGCGTCACCGGGCTGCCCGAAGTCGAACCCATAATTATCAACGTGCGCTCGCCGTCGCAATTTTCCAGCCGCAGATCCGCCTGACCCAACGCCTGCATGGTGGCCAAAGTGGCCATCTCCGACATGCGTGACATCGTTCGCCGCGCCGAGCGCGGAACTTTCATTATGTCGTAAGCCGGAACCGGCGCACCGACGTGGCTGTGTAAGCCGTTGTACTGTTCCCATTCGGCAAACCGCTTTATGCCCGAGCGATTTTCCACCAGGCCGTTAAACGTCGAGGCCACATCACAGCCGAGTGAAGTCAGGGCTCCCATGCCGCTGATAAAGACTTTCTTCATGCATTGGCTCCCAGTTCTTTGAGCTCACCAAGCACGGGTTTGATGCCGACAATATGACCACTGGTGCGCAGTCCGGCGATGGCCGCGCCGAGGAGTCCCGGGAATAGACAATTTTGCCCGGTCAAAAGTAAATTGAGCACCTTGGTGCGCGGCCCGATGGCGCGCGGCCCGGTGTTTTGTATTGAGTGATAGAGTCCGTAGGCTGAACCTTCAGCCGACCCATTGAAATGCAAATTGGTTAGCGGCGTGGAGGTGGCAAAACGCGTGACCTGCTCGCGAAAACCCGGGCGGTACTGCTCGACGCGAGCAAAGACATTTTCGGCCAAGCTCAGTTTGAGGCTTTTATATTCTTCGCTGCGTTTGGCATAAGCCGATTCCCGCCACTGAGAAAACCACGTGTGCGGCGCCGGAGAATGCAGATTGATCGGTTGAATCCTATTCTCCGAAGGAACGCGGCGGGCGGAGGACAAAAATACCACTCCCGGAGTGGCATCGGCCTCACCGGCCAACAAGAAACGTTGCGGATCTGAGGACTCAAAAAAATAATAATTGCGTAAGGGATTTAAGCTCGTGTCCGTGGTGAGCGCGGAAATTCCAAACAGTCCCACGCTCTCTTTGAGAGCCTCCAACCGCCGCGCGAATAGAGGCGAGAACACCTTCACATCGTCACACAAGGCAAACGTCGCCTTCGGATGAATCGCCGAAATCACCCACTCAGACTCGAACTCCGCCCCAGCTTCAGTCACCACGCGCTTGATATGTTGGTCGCGAATCTCCAGTTGCACGACTTTGTGCCCGAGCAAGACCTCGCCGCCCAAAGCCTCCAGTTGCCTCACGAATTTCTGAGTTAAGGCATCGCCACCATTCTTCAATCCATAGGGACTGCGCACCAAGGAATCCACCACCAGCGCATGAAAACCAAACGCCACGTCGTCGGGCTGCACGCCATGCAAACCACAGTAGGCAAACAAAGTGCACTGTAGTCGCGGATTGCTGGTCAAGCGCCTCACCACGGTTGCGAGCGAGGTTTCAAATATGTGCTGCATCGGCAGCTCTTGCATGGAATCGTTGAATTCATAGGTCGGAAAGAACTGAACCGCCTGACGCACCAACGTGAAAAACTCAGCGATGGCCGCGTGCTCGTGGGGAAACAATTCGCTAAGCCTTGCCACCGCCTCGGGATATCCCTTCGGCATCTGAACCGTAAATTCGGGGAAATGAAATTCATCAAAGCCGCTCGGATCGAGCGCCACGAATTCCTCTTCACCATACACGCCAAGATAACTCAGCAGCGTGTGAAACGGATGGCCCGGATCCATGGCGCCAACATAGTGGGCGCCGGTATCAAAGCGTTCGCCGAAACGACTGAAGCAATGGAGGTACCCGCCCGGCTTTTTGTATTGTTCGAGCACGGTCACTGATTTTCCACGCTTGGCCAGGAGTAGCGCGCAAGTGAGCGCTGAAATCCCTGAGCCAATGATAATCGCGTCGCGCTTTTTCATAGCGGAACAAGACCGCCGTTCACACTTAAGGTGCAGCCCGTGATGTAACTTGCGTCTTTAGAACATAAAAATGCCACACTACCCGCGACTTCATCGACTGTGCCGAAACGACCGAGAGGAATGCGCCTCTTATGCCCCTCGAGGTCGGGGATTTGACTGATCATTTCGGTTTCAATAAACCCCGGCGCCACGGCGTTGACGCGAATCCCACGCGAGCCGACTTCCATGCTCAAAGACTTAGTCATGGCAATCAGCGCGGCCTTGCTTGCGGCATAGTTGACCTGACCGGCGTTGCCCATCTGGCCCGCAAGCGAGGTGATATTGACAATGCAGCCGGCGCGCTGACGAATCATTTTGCGCACGCTCCAGCGCAATAAATTAAAAGCGCCAAAAGCGTTGGTGCGCATTACCGACTCAAAGTCATGGTCAGACATAAGGCCCAGAAGGCCATCTTTATGAGTGCCGGCGTTGTTGACTAAAATTTCAATGCGAAGTTCGGGATGTTTGCAAAAGTAGCGATTCAACTCGTCCTCAGCGGCTTTTCCATCACCCACATCAAAGCCTATGAGATCGCCCATCCCGCCCCCGGCCCGAATCGACTCTAGAGTGCCTTCCGCGCCCGCAGCGTCGCGATGGAAATGCACCAAAATTCGATAGCCTTCGCGCGCCAAGCGTATAGCAATAGCTCGTCCAATACCCTTGGAGGCGCCGGTCACCAAAGCGACCTGGGTGTTATTCGCCATTAAATGCTCCACATTGTTGAAATCAGTGAGCGTCCACTGTATTAATCGCCAATGAGTCAGGATGTCAAAGTACAGATAGCACCGCTTTTAGCGCTGCGCTTCAAGGAAGTACTGGGGCGGCTTTGGATGGGGTATTTTCTGCTCACCATTGCCCTCATCGGAGTGCCTTTGAGTGTCGGAATTTATATTCCACTCTATTTTTTGTCGTTTCTCTATCCTGCAGCACAAAAGCCTGCGGATGGTATCTTAGTGTGGGGAATTGGCTGGCTGATGAGGGTGCAACCTTGGCTCGAGTTTGACAGCGACCTAGCGATCCCCCAGGGCGGGGTTTTGTTGGCGTCGAATCACCGCTCCCACCTCGATGTTTTTTTATTGTTGGCGCGAGTGCGAGGGATTCATATTTTAGCCAAAAGCTCGCTGTTTTACATTCCCTTTTTAAATGTCATGATGAAAGTCACCGGCCAGATTCCTATCCGCCGCGGTCATTTGGATTCTTTTTGGAACGCTATGAAGATCGCGCAGAAAAGACTCAAGGCCGGCGAAGTGGTGCATGTGTTTCCGGAGATGACCCGCTGTGCGCTGGGTATGCGTGGAACCAATGCCTTTATGACCGCGCCATTTTTAGCGGCGCGCGAAGCCGGAGTGCCGATCCTACCCATCGTGATTGAAGGCACGGACCGCATTTGGCCACGCGGCTGGTTTGGTTTGCATGCGGGCCATAAGGTACGGGTGCGCGCTTTACCGGCGGTTGACCCCTTGATATTTGCCTCGGCTGAAGACTTGAGTCTTGAAGTGCGCCGCCTTATAGATAAGGCGCTCGCGTGATTTTGCGCGTGTTGATTTGTATTCCGACCTACAACAACCGCGAGACCATCGCGCAGGTCACGCACGCGGCGCTTGCGCAAACACCGCACTCCGTGTTGGTGATTGACGACGGGTCGGATTTTTCCGTGAGTACCCTGCTCAAAGGCGAAGGTCCAGGCCGCCTTGAAATTTTGCGCTTTGAACGCAATCGCGGCAAAGGCGTAGCCCTTCAACACGCATTTGAGTGGGCCACTGCGCGCGGCTTTACCCATGTGCTGAGCCTAGATGGTGACGGCCAACATTTGCTCAGCGAGGCTGGTTCTTTGCTCGCCGCCGCCGCCCAAAATCCATGGAATTTGATCATTGGTCGGCGCCGCTTTGATCAGCAGGCCCATGTGCCTGACATTTCCAAACTTGGCCGCCGCTTTTCCAATTTTTGGGTCACCTACCAAACGCGCGCCACCATTCAGGACTCGCAGAGCGGTTACCGCATCTATCCACTTTTCCACCTGCAGTCGCGGCGCTTTTGGAGCCGCCGTTTTGATTTTGAAATCGAGGTTCTGATTCGCCTGCTGTGGGCCGGAGTAAAGGTCACTGAAATCGAGATCGACGTGCATTATCCGCGCCCCGAGGAGCGCGTCAGTCATTTTCATAAACTGTGGGACAATTTTCGTATTTCGCTTCTCAACACGGCACTGGTGGTGATTTCGCTGATGTTTACTGGCCCGTTGGGCATGGGCATGGCTTTAGCTACTGGATTTTTCTTGGCGCCATGGGCGGGGTTGGGTTTCATTGCGGCCGCAGCGCTTACCTTAGCGTTGCGCCTTAACTTGGTGTTTTTACTGGTGGGTTGGAGCGGCTCGCGGATTTTGGCTCTGCCTGGTGGGCTGCGCGCGGCCGTCGCACTGGCGGCGGGATCCGTGGTGTGGTTTTTAGCACAACGTGGGCGCGGAGGCGCGACAAGCAATTGGAACGGACGCGCGCGTGGTGGACGTTTGGGCAATGGTTTTTTGCGTCTGGTTCTACGCTTTCTCGGCCTTCGTGCCGCTTATGTCCTTCTAGTTTTTATAATCCCTTATTTTTACCTGTTCGCGCCGCGCGCGCGGCGGGCGGCGGATGAATACTGGCGCGCGCTCAGACCTCATTGCGGTTTGTTTGCTCGTCAACTTTTGGTGCTCTGGCAGCTGTTTCGGTTCGCCCAGGTGCTGCTCGACCGCGGCATGCAGGAAACTGCGGGAAATTCCTTGTTTAGTACCAATACCAATGGCCTCGAACATATCCACAATGCCATGCGCACTCGGCAACCTTTAATTTTGCTCAGCAGCCACGTCGGCGGCTGGGATTTAGCCACCAGCTACATAAACAAAGCTAATTTATCAGGGCGCTTCCACATGGTGCAGTATCAGCCCCCACAACGTTCAAGAAATTCCAGTTCCGTGCGCGACAATGCGCTCCTAACAAACGAGGATCCGGTGTTGCGGATCAGAACTTTGCTGCAACAGGGTGACCCGGTCGGCCTAATGGCCGATCGCCCGATGTGCAGCAACATGGAACTGGTCAGTTTTTTCGGCAAATTGATCCCGATCGACACCCGGCCCTTTCGCGTGGCCGCCTCGTGCGGCAGCTCCTTGCTTTTTACTTTTGGGTTCAAGAGCAAGCACCAAGCGTATGATCTCTATGCCCAGCCCGCCTTTGCGGTTGCATATCGCGACGATCAGCCTCGCTCCTTACAGCTACGCGCGTGGGCCCAGCAATATGCACAGGCCCTGGAGCGAGTCCTGAGTCTTTACCCCGAGCAATGGTTTACCTTTTTTCCGGTGTTCTCGAGCCCACCGCAGGCACCGCCCGGACTAAAAGCCGCCAGAGAACAAAACTATTTATGGCCAGAGTGGCAAACACCACCAGCGCGGGTATCTGAGTCGGTACCTGGCCCCACAGCTCCCGGCGCAGAATAATTTCGCCTGTAAAATAGGTGAGTAGAGAGACGTAAAGCCATTTAATCATCGAGTGGCTCCACCTGAATATTTAAGCTAAAGGTGGGCTCCTCAACTAAAATATGACGGGGAATATTCTTTTCCCACTGGCTAAAAGTAAGCTTGGCCGTATGGCCCTCGTGCACGATCTCCGCCGGCGCTCCTCGGGGCATCAAAAGAAGCTTTCTCAGCAACGCATAATACGGCTTGAATTTGTCGCGGGCCCGGTTGAGCTGGGGTTCGTAAACATCAAAGGTCACTTCGTTCTTGACCCGATCTTCGTGAATCTTTAGGAGCGTGGTTCCGAACGGCGACAGCGCGACCAAATGGATGACTGTGGCGCTGGTCTGCACCACGCTGGCAAACGAAAAATGCGCAGGCTCTGGCGTGATTTGTAGTTCCACTTGGTGGCGATAGCGGCCAAAGGGGAAAATCAGGGTGCTGGGCTCGGGTTGCGGCGCGACTGGCAATTTGGTTGGCGTCACACACGCCGAGAGCGTGAGCAATATTAAGCTGCTTTGCAGGATGAATTTCATAGTTTTCCTTCGAGGCGCACGCGCAGAGCCTCTTCCTCTTTGCGGTAAGCCGGAACCATGGCCAGCGCCTGTTGCCAGTGTTTGACCGCAAGTGTGACGTCCTGATCACAGGTTGCGGCCACATCACCGAGCAACTGATAGTAAGCCACCGACTCTCGCCAAGTGATTTGCGCGATCAGTTCGCGCGCATGCGTGCAGTGGCCGGGTTTAAGCTGGTGCTCGGCGAGGGTGACGAGTTTTCGCGAAGCATGAAGCTGCGCAAAGGTTTCTTCACTGACTTGGTCACGAGGTAGGGCGCGCACCAAGACCGGTTTTCGCCGCGCAAACGAAGCGCTAAGATCGAAGCCAAGAAAGGCGCCCGTCAGCGCTGGACCTTGACCTACAAATAAGATCCGCTCCGCCGAATTGAAAACCACGGAATGGGTGGCAATCAACGGATCAATCGCGCGCCGGTTGCCAAGCTGCGGACCCTTATCGCGTAAGATTTTTAGCACTGGAAGCTCGAGTTCACGGGCGGTTTTGGCGTTGTAAATCTCGGGTGCCCGCAGCCGCTCTTGCGCACGCTGGCTGCGCGCCTCCGTGGTCAACTGAACTTTGCGCATTTGGTTTACTTTGTCGTGCGCAAAGCGCGGCGATTGTAGGTGATTAGTGACCGCGCTGGCTTGACGCAAACGCATGACTTCGGTCGCGCGAGGGGATTTCTCAATGCGGTAGAGCTCTCCGGACTGAGAATCGAGCAGTACAAAAATATCGGTGATGAAAGTGTTCTCGCTTTCCAGCAGGTGGATGGCCTCCGCAGCGTTGTGCGCGAACATCAATACTTTGACCATCAACAAGGAGGTCGGCATACCCATGCGGCGATGATCCTCGCTACCTGCGGCGTTAAGCGAGAGATAAAGCCCCCGCTCATTCACTCCTGTCACGCCGCCCACCATTCCCGCCCAAATCACCGAAACATAAGCGAGGCCGGAATCGGGAAACACCCACTTCATGATTTTCTCACGGTCGAGGGTGCGACTGCCCTCAAAATCAAAGTTGCGTCCCAGCACCCAATCGTGGCCAGCGACAGGCGCCGCTACCACGGTGCAACCCATATCTTCGCCACCTTGATCCACCATCATCTGTCCCACCTCATGCAGGCCATGATAGGCGAGCTGCCGAGTGTAGCTGTCGATGAGCCGCTCAAATTCTTTGGGCGCCGATTGGGCGATGCCATACATTTCGTCAAGCATCCACGGGTCGAGATGTTTTTCAATTCCCCAGAAGTAGCGGATCAGCGGGACTTCCAAAATTTTAAAGAGCCATTCGGGAATCATGGAAAAAAGCTGAGCGCTGAGTTCTTGCTCTTGCAGGCGGAGCAAGTGGCGGGTGAGTTCTCCCGCGCGCAGGCCTCGGCCATAAGCGTCGCCCGTGAGCAGCAATTGATTGATGCCGATTTCACTCTTACTGATCCATTGGGCGGTGGCATGGGTGACTTGAGGAAGCGGTGGAACCAAAACACCGATGTGGTAAACCCGAATCGCCCACGTCCACATGAGCAGCAGTATGAGCGCCAACCACTTAACGGGTTTCACGGATAATCCAATGCAGGCAAGGGATTCCCCACACCGAGCCCAAAATCGTGCCGGCGGTGCCGCACACCAGGGCTTCACCCAAATGCACCAACACCGGGTGATGGCAGAATATCAGTGGCAAGAAACCAAGAAAAGTAACGACCGCGGCAAACACCACCGAGGTCCACACTCCGGGACCCGTTGGGCCTGCCCGCCCGGTGTAGAGATTGGTGGCGAAAATTCCGTAGTCTAAACTCAGGCCGAAGAGCATAACCATAGCAATCAAACTGATAAAACTGATGGCAAAATGAAACGCCATTGCCGCTGCGGCGAAGACTCCCATTCCAACCAAAAACGGAACCAATGATAATGCCACTAAATAAAAATCTCGGTAATAGTGCCAGAGCAGCAGTGTGGCTAGGAAAATGGAAAGCGGAATCGACCACCTGGTCTCGCGTTCGAGTAGAGTTTGAAACAGATTGACGATTTCAACCAACGATTTCAAGCCGGGATAAACTGTCCGCACCAGATCCGCTTGGTGCGGATTTTGGGTGTGCCACAGCGAGACCCAGCGCTGGTGAAAGTAAAAGTCCCGCAGGTAGGCCGGAGGTGTGCCACGGTCGAGGGTCTCGGCCCCTCGCCCCGGTGTACAGATGGAGTTCCAAAAGGGTGCAAAAAACAGCGTCTCCTCCGCACTCCGCGGTTCAGCACAAAGCCCGCGCCAAGCCTTTAAATGGTCCTCTTGCTCGCTTACGGAAGGCAAGTAGCGGCTCGCCGTATCGAGCTCGATTTTATGTTCCTGGGCGAACCTTTTCTGTGCGAGCGACGGCGCGAGAGCACCACCTGAACCACCATACACTTGCAACAGCGGCGACTCACTCGGCAGATGGGCAAAAAACCACTGCATCAATTCTTGGTCGGCCGCGGTTTGGTAATTCATTTGCTGCATACCAAAACTCGGCCGCAGCAAGAAGCCACCCACTACCAAGGCCGCGAGCGCAGAGAGGGTGAAAGCCAGCTTTAAACGGTTGGGCTTAGGTTCGATCATTAGCGGCTCGACGCTAAAATAGCGTTTGAAACAGCGGTGAAGAAACCAGTAAATCGCGAAACCAAAGAACAGACCCAAAATCGAAAACACCATTAGCTGGCGCAGGAATGGAATCGCACTAAACAACATTGCTACGAGCGCCACCACCGTGGTCAACAGCCCGTACCAATTGGCTTTCCAGGCGCCCTTCCAATCCGGATTGAGGCAGCTGTGGAGGCCGTGGTCCAAACAAAGCCCGATGATTCCCGGACCAAACGACAGCGTCAGTCCGTGGATACGCCCGAAAATAAAATAGGTGGCCACTCCCGCGAGAAGGGTCGAAAGGATCACGGGTGGCGCGAGCAGAAGCAGCCGCCAGCGGCGAATGGCCACCGCCACCACGATCTGAGCCAACAGCAAGAATACGCCGGCCCAACTGATCATATGCACGTCTTGGTAAATTTGCCGTTCGTTGCTCAGAGTCGCCGCCTGCGGGCCGATCATTCCCGCCAAATGCAGGCCTTTGAATTCCGCCAGTGCCTGTTCCATGGCCGCTTGAAAGGCCTTGGTCTTAGCGGTTTCATTGGGCGGAAAATCAAGCTGAATGGGAATGGCGATCCGCTGAGTCACGGGATCAAACAAATAGCCATGCTGCGTTTCGAGTTTGAGTTGCAGCCGCGCGAGCAGCAGGTCCTGCAACTTGCGATAAGACCCAAGCGGATCGGAGCGCAGTACGGGAAGCAAGGCAGCGGCCCCGGGCAAAGACGCCTTGGCCAGAGTCGCGGTCAGGGCCGCTTTGAGTTCACGCTTCGTTGGCGCGGGTTCACGGCGATCCTGATCGGCGGCCCACGCCCGCAGCAGCTCTTCAAACTGCGACAGATCTTGACCGCATGCCGATTTCCGCACCCAAGCCTTGGTGTCGCGGTTGAAGCGTTTACAGAAATCGTCGACTTGCTCCCAAGCCGAGCCTTCCAGGTGCAACACCACGAAGTTCCACCAAAACAACGGGAATTCATGAGTCGCAGAGAGCGGCTCACTCACTTCGGAGGGAAGTAAAATCGTGTGTGAACTGTCCACCCAATTCGGCAAAGCCTGGGCGTACGAACAGCACAAAGCCAGACTCACTAAAAAACGCGTCACCGTTTGATCCGCGGAGTGGCGAATAGGATCTCAAGTGTATCGCCCGATTTTTCAAATAATTGCAGTTTATCAAGGTGACCCGCCGGGGTGAGGTGGGCGCGCATTTTCACCACCGTTGAGTTTCCCTGCTTCGGTACAAATTGAAAGGTGTGATCGGCACCTGAAGTGATTTCGTACTGCGCGACCAACGCCGCGGTATCGAGCGTGAGCCACGGCATGAGCAAACCGAATCCCCGCGCTGCATTGTCATGGGACAATTCGCTTATTTTTAGAACCTGGCGCTCGCCGGCACTGGTGATGGAAATTTCCTTGCGATTGATCTGAACCGTCACCCGACTGGGCTTTTGGATTTCCCACACCACCTCATCTGGGCGCTTGAGCGCCATACGCCCCTCCGAACGCAGATCTAGGTTCATCTCCGCCAAATGCTTAGTCTGATGGAAGGTGACCGCAAGCTCTTTGAGGTCGCGGTACGCTTTAAGCTCCTGGCCCAGCTGCGCTTCGCTCACCGGCTCCGCCAGCGGCGCCTGGGATACGAGCAACAAAAGCAGAAAATATTGATTGATAACACGGGTCAACATTCGCATATTAGGGCCCAGATTTAACAAATGGATACGTTATGAACAAACTCGAAATGAATCTTAGTCCTTTGCCTGCCGATCGCGATCAATTGGTGCAAGAGCTCAAGGCGCTCATCATCCACGCTGTCAATCTGCATCATTTGGCACCCGAGGAGATCCGCTCCGACACCGCCTTTGGCCCCGATGGTCTCAATTTGGACTCAGTCGACGTCCTTGAGGTGGTGGTGGCCGTAGAGCAGCGCTATCAGTTAAAGGTGAAAGACGCCGAAGTCGGACGTCAACACTTCGGCACGATTGGCAATATCGCCGACTTCATCTTACAAAACCGGGTTTAAAATGGCCGTGTGGGTAACCGGTCAAGGCGCGATCACCTGTTCGGGAAGCTCAATTGATGCTCTGTGGCAGGCCGCGCGCCATGGCACTTCCGGGCTCAAGGATGGCCTGGGATACATTCCCGACCAGGCATTTATTGAGGGCCGGGCGCAGCTTGCCGACAATCCCCTCTTTGCTAAAGTCACGCTCCCTCCCAATCGCGCGAAGGAATTGGCGCTCTTAACCTTGGAGCAAGCCGTGCGCCGCGCAGGATGGACGGAACTCAGACCCACCGATGGCTTTATTTTAGCGACCACCACCGGACAAATTCCGCAGTGGGACAAAGCTTTAACTTCCTACTTGCTGGGTACATTGGCGAAGCTCGAATTTGTCGAGGCCGTTCAGCATCAGCCGCTCGGCGACCTATTGGATTCGGTCTGCTCACGCATTGGCTTCAGCGGCCGACAATTGTTGGTGACCTCCGCGTGTGCTGCCTCCACCCAGGCTTTGGCGATCGCGGCCATGTGGCTCGAGCAGGGCTTGGTCGACCGCTGCATCGTGGGCGGCGCCGAGGTTTTGTGTGATCTGACCATTCAAGGCTTCTCGTCGCTGCAGCTATTGTCACGTAAGGCGAGTCAACCGTTTGACCTCCACCGCTCGGGAATCAACCTCTCCGAAGGTGCGGGCTTTTTATGTTTGGAAAGTGAGCCGTCTGACCGAAGCCTGGCGTGCCTCAGCGGTTTTGGTTTAAGTTCGGACGGCTACCATATGACCGCCCCTCAGCCTGAAGGCCATGGCTGTCGAAAAGCCATGGCCGCGGCGCTAGCGAGTGCTGCTTTGGCATGCGCCGACATCGATTGGATTCATGCGCACGGAACAGGCTCGACTCACAACGACAGCGCCGAAGCCGCAGCTATACGGTCACTGTTTAGCAATGATCCCCCGTGGGTCAGCTCGAGCAAATGGGTGCATGGCCACGCTTTAGGCGCCTCGGGCGTGATCGAGTCGATTTTATGCATCGAGGCCCTGCGCCATCAAATCGTTTTGAAAACTCACGGTCTGGAGCAACCCGACCCCGCTCTGCACTTACGCCACCCGCCCACGAACGTCCCGACCAAGATTCAGCATATCTTGAAAAACACGCTGGGCTTTGGCGGCACCAACGCCGCCTTAGTGTGGAGTGCCATATGAATTCAGTTTATGTTGTAAGCACAGGCCTGGCCAGCGATCCCGAGGCCGTAACAAAAGAGCCGCGCTACCGCAAAGCCACCCGCGGTATGATTCTGGCCAACAGCTCGATTGAGCAAACCATGTTGGGCTTTGACCGCGAGGCGGTGCGGGAGGACTGCGGCTTGGTGCTCGGTTCTTGTCATGGCGAGCTGGAAGTCACGATCGATTTCCTTAGGACACTGTCGCAAACGGGTGTGGCGCGCCCGATTCTTTTTCAAAACAGCCTGCACAATTCGACCACTGGATTTCTAGCAATGACCTGGCGGATCACGGGACCTCTGCTGACGGTGAGCCGCTTGCATTTTACCGGCGAAGACGCGCTGGCCACCGGACATCTGTTGGTGCGCCACGGGCTCTGTAACTTTTGTTTAATCACCGCCGTCGATGCCCGCGTCGCGGAAATGGTGGAAGGCCTGAACGAAACTAAGATCCGCAGCCGTTACACCGGGGAGGGCGCGGGCGCAGTGCTGCTTGCAAGTAGCACGGGTCTCGAGCGGGTGGGCCGCACCCCGCGCTGTGAACTTATCGCGGTGAATTGCGTGAATGCGCCAACTCATGCTCTTACGGATTCGCCCGGACACTATGAATCCAATGGCGTCGAGTTGTTCGTGCGCGCGCTCGCGGATGACGAAGTACTAAATAATATTAGTTTATACAAACCGGATGGCAGTCATTCCCTGCTCACGTGGCGCTGATGGAATGGCTTGGACCGTGTGTGCGCTCGGTGCGCAATCCGAATCGGGCAGTCTATCTGACGTTTGATGACGGCCCCGACCCCATTTGCACACCCGCGGTTTTGCAGGTCCTCGCCAAGCACCAAGCCCGCGCGACGTTTTTTCTGATCGCCAAAAAAGCAGCCATGCAGCGCGAACTCCTGGTGAATATTCAAAATGGCGGCCATGCCATCGGCAACCACTCACTGGATCATAGTTACGGTTATTATTTTTCAAAAGTTCCTAGGCTCGCGCGCTGGATTCGGGAGTCCGAAAGCCTTTTACACGGTCTTTGCGGCGCCCCCACGGTCGGCTTTCGGCCGCCGGCCGGAGTGCGTACGCCGAAGCTTCGACGGGCCTTGCAGGAGCTCGGGCTTCCCACGGTTCTTTGGTCCGTTCGCCACTACGACTCTGTGTGGAAATGGAGGATGTCTTCAGCCGATCACAGCGTCCAGCGTCTGCGGGAAGGCGAAGTGATTTTGCTCCACGATCGCCAGCGGCGGCGCAATGCTCCGCAATTTCTAGCAACTCTTGATCATTTTCTTAGCGGGGCCACTCGGGCAGGCTTCCACTTTGAAGCCCTGACTCGTCAGATTTGCCTAGATTCGCAGACTTGATGCGACTTGCACTCCGGCGTCTATATCACTCTGAAGTAATTACTCGCTGCGGTCCGACTGCGACCAAGATAAGTCTTTGGCGATCACTTTGCCGATGGTTTTGCCGTCCAGACTGGGATTATCATAAATTTTAGCAATCGTGATCTTGAAATCGCCGCGGGTCTCAGAACCGATGGTGCAAACTAAATTGAAATCCTTAGTTTGATTCGGGCGAAAATCAATGGTGCGTTCGCCGGTATTGAAAAAAGTATGCTTTAACTTTCCAACCGCCTCGCCGCGTTGGCAACCCAGGTCGCCCAAGAAAATAATCATGCCTTTGTCGCCGGACTCCGCATGCACTGTCAGGTTGAGATCGTATTTTTTGCCCTTGTCTTTGATCCAAGGGACGGTCATGGTCATCACGTTTTTGGCGGTCAATTTGTTGGCGGGATCGGGCACGAACTTATGCGAGGCAAAGGCTTGGACCACGAAAAGTGCGCCGGCTAAATAAACTAAAACTGTCATATATAAATCTCCTTTTAAAAATCTAGGTTTGCAGGGGCGCGGCAGCAAGTCAACTGGGCGGTTGCATTTTTTGAAATGCAAGCTGGCGCTAAAATCCAAACAGCAAGAGATCTTCTTGCATTGCCCAACTCACCCGCCCGTGATAAGTCGAATCGGAAAAAGGCCAGACTAAAATGAAACCCTCTCCCCACCATAAGGTCGGTCAAGGGTCAATCGTGCTTAACACGATGTCAAGAAACATGTCTTATCCCCGAATCAGATGATAAAGGTTGGGCTGAATCTTCTGATAGGCCGCGATTCCCAAAGCGCGCAAATCCTCCAATCGTAAACCGTCGCCTGATTTTAATTCCACCCGCAAACGGTTGGGACTCAATGCCTGCGCCGAAACGATATTCCCTTCACCGCCGAGTGCGCCGTGCAAATGGACGATGGGACCTGCATCGCTAACCACCGCCAATCTTGAGCCCGCCAAATATTTTTCCATATCGGTCTTTAAATTTTCGGAAGCGGTGCCGAATATCGCCTGCACACCGTCCGCCACACTCACCACCGCCGTTGCTCCGAGTGCTTTTAACCTAGGTGCATCGACCCTCGCCGCATCGGCCACCACAACCCGCAAGCGCGTGATGCAGGCATCTAGATTGCGAATATTGGCCCGCCCGCCAAAGGCTGCGACCAAGGCCTCTGCCTTTCCTGAATCGGTCGCGCTGGATTCGACCGCCACCGATTCGACTTCACGGCCAGGTGTGGCCAATTTGAAATGGCGAATGGCCACCGAGAAAATCACAAAATAACCGGCGGCCCAAATGGGGCCCAGTACAAAAAACCACAACGCATTCGACGACTGCGGAAAAAGAATCAGAAAGTCGATCAACCCGTGCGAAAATGTCATGCCATGCTTAATACCTAACAAAATGCATACCGCGTAGGCGGCGGCACAAGCTAGTGCGTGCCCGGCATAGAGAAGGGGCGCCACGAACATAAACGAAAACTCTATGGGCTCGGTGATGCCGGTTAAAAACGAGGTCAATGCCGCCGAAATCATAATCCCGCCGACCATCGCCCGATTTTCAGGCCGCGCTGTTTTCCAAATCGCCAACGCGGCGGCTGGGAGGCCCCACATCTTGAACAAATAGCCCCCAGCCAAATTTCCTGCGGTGGGATCGCCCGCGATATAGCGAGCCACTTCACCGCTAATCAGCTTTCCACTTGTGGGATCGAGAAACTGGCCCACCTCAAAAAAGAACGGCACATTCCAAATATGGTGCAGCCCAAAGGGAATCAAGAGACGCTCGACGAAACCATAAATACTAAACGCAAGCACCGGGTTGCCCGCGGCCGACCACAGCGAGAAACTATGAATCGCGCGGCCTATAGGCGGCCATACCACGCTCAATACCACACCCAAAGCCAGTGCTGCCGCGGCCGTCAAAATCGGCACCGACCGCTTGCCGGAGAAAAATCCCAAGTAAGAAGGCAACTGCAAACGATAATAACGATTAAAGATCAGCGCCGCCGCTATCCCAATTGCGATACCGCCGAACACTCCGGTGTCGATGGATTCAATTCCCATCACCATTTTTCCCTCGGCCCCGAGAAGCTTGGCCATGCTACCCATCGTAGCGAGCAAAACCACATAACCCACGCTCGCCGCTAAGGCCGCGACCCCATCGTTGGCCGCAAGACCTAAAGCGGTGCCGAGCGCAAAAATCAACGGCAGATTGCCAAACACCGCGCCGCCACTGACAGCCATAATATCAGACACCGCAGTGGGCAGCAGAGCGAATTTGGCGCTACCGATCCCCAGCAGCAATCCCGCCGCAGGAAGGACCGCTACCGGCAACATCAGTGCTTTACCTATTCTTTGAAGGAACGAATAAGACGTCTTCAGTATCACCATGGGCTGCACCTCGCTCGGACGTTGGTTTTTTCTCACACATTTTACGCACACTCACGGCCGAATCCATTTTCAGGGCTTGCCGCGCCAACACTTGCGCGCGCGCTAAAGTTAAGCCGCGCACCCGAGCGTTAATCAACGGTGCGCAGGGGGGGCTCACGCTCAGCTCATCAATCCCAAAACCAAGCAGCAATTCCGTCGCCTCGGTGTCGCCCGCGAGACCGCCACAGACTCCGACCCATTTGCCGTGCAATTGCGCCGCGCGCGTGGTCATTTCAATCAAACTTAGCACACTAGGATGAAGACCATCTGCCGAGCGCGCCAATTCTTTATGGCCGCGATCCATCGCCAACGTATATTGAGTCAAATCGTTGGTTCCAATCGAGAAAAAGTCCACCGCCGGCGCGAAAACTTGCGCAGTCAGAGCCGCGGAGGGAACCTCAACCATGATTCCCACGGCGACTGGCTCTACCTTCAACTTGCGGCGTTCTTCCTCAACGATGGCTTTGGCCGCGACAAATTCCTCAAGACTCGCGACCATCGGGAACATCACATTGATCGTAGCGCGGCTCTTGATGCGCAAGATCGCGCGCAATTGCTGGCGCAGGATTTCAGGTTGGCGCAGGCCGATGCGCAATCCGCGTACGCCTAGAAACGGATTTTCTTCGCGCGGCAACGGCAAATAGCTCAGCGGTTTATCCCCGCCGACATCGAGCGTTCGAATAGTGAAGGTCCGCTCACCCAAAAAACTCGCCATCTGTTGCAGCAGACCCAATTGCTCCTCTTCACTCGGCGCTTGCTCGCGCTCTAAGAACATAAATTCAGTGCGCAACAGACCTACCCCGTCGGCTCCCATTTTTAGCGCGGTCTCAAGATCGGCCAGATTGCCGATATTCGCATGCACGTGAATCGCGCGACCATCGATCGTTTGCGCGATTTCAAACGCATGCTTTAAGTTCGCGGTCTTTTGCTTTTTTTGATTGGTCTGCCACTCTTCAACCTGGCGTTTCTGCGCCGGCGTGGGCGAAGTCTGGATGAGCCCCGACTCGCCATCGATAATGATTTCAGCGCCAACGGGAAGCGCTAAGACGGTGCGATCAATACCGGCAATCGCAGGAATTCCCATCGAGCGCGCCAAGATCGCGACGTGCGAGGTTGCGCCGCCTTCGACGGTGCAAAAGCCTGCGATGTTCAAAGTCCCAAATTGTGCGGCCTCCGAGGGCGTTAGATTTTCTGCGATCAAAATCATCGGTCCTGCCACCGTAGGCTTAGCTTGGCTCGACTCAATTCCCATAGCTTTAAGCACCCGCTGATCCACGTCGTGCAAATCGGCCGCTCGATTGCGCAACAATTCATTGTTTAACTTTTGCAATTTGTGCGCGAGCTCAGTCACCGTTTCATGCCAGGCAAACGCCGCGCTTTCCCCTCGCTCAATGCGCGCAACGACTGGGTCTAGGATTGCGGGATCTTGCAACATTTCCTCGTGAGCCGCAAAGATCTCGGATTGAAGCCCGCCGCTCGCACGGCGCAGCTGTGCAATTTCGTCACGCGCCTGATTGAGCGCCGCCTGCAACAGCTCAAGCTCTAAAACTTTCGTAAGGTCGGCTTTGCGCGCGATCTCAAACTGGGCCTTTCCCATGTGCCAAACGCGCCCGAGCGCCAACCCCGGCGAAATGCCAATGCCGCCACCCGCTGGAGAAATCGATTTCGCCAAGTGCGGCTCCGCAGTTTCTTCGAGATTCAGCAGAAATTCCACGACCGCCGCCAATGCCCGCGCGCAGTCTCCCCCCACTGCAACGATTTGAAATTTATCCGCATGCAAAAGTTCGAGCCCCAGAAGATCGACCACGCTTTTGGCGTTGGCAGTCCTGCCATTCTTGCGCAAACTCAGCGTCGTCTGCGCAAAACCTTTGGCTAAGGCCGTGAGGCGTGCGGCGGGCCGCGCATGTAAGCCGTTGGGCAAGTTCATCGTCAAAATCTTTGATTCCTGCGCCGACGCACTTTGAACCGTCGGCGCCTCGGTTGTCGCACCCATCATTCGCGCCGCAAATACTTTATCTATGCCGGCGCGAACCGTCTGGCCCGCCCGGAGGTCTTTCAAGGCGTGGGCCGGCCCCTCGCACACCACCATCACCGTCAGCAGGCTCTTGGCCTTTTGCGCCACAAAATCGCTATCAAAGCGAATCAGACCCTGGCCTTTTCGAACGGAATCACCCAGCTGAATGAGCGGCGAAAAACCCTTGCCCTTCAATTTGACGGTATCAATTCCAATGTGCAGGAGAATTTGCAATCCCGAGGGTGTTAAAATCGTGACCGCATGATGGCTGGGATGGAGCTGCGTCACCTTGCCATCGCTGGGCGCGAGCAAGAGTGATGACGTGGGTTCGATAGCCACGCCGTCACCCAACATTTTTTGCGCGAAGACCGGATCAGGTACATTGGCCAGCGGCATGACCACTCCGTCCACCGGCGCAAAGAAATTGGGCTCCGTCATCAAAAGACGGTCCAATTCAACCAATAGGGCAAAAGCTGCATTTGCGGACCTACTCTGTTAGAAAATCATTTTTATTCTGCGGCAAAGTAGCACTGGCAAAGTCCTGACGCAATGGATTTGCCCCATGCAGCACAAGTCCAATCGGTCTTCGCTAACCCGCGATCCCGTCGAAAAATATCATTAATATTTTGTAGCCCGGGCGTGTGCGGCCCTCGCCGAGTTGAGCCGCTTCACTGGGAAGAGTCTGCCAAAGATCAAAGTCCGGCAGTCATGGCTGACTGTTCCGGTGTTAACGAAAACGAACAAGTCAAACTTCAACTCAATGGAAGGCGAAATAAACTTCATCACCGTAGCAAAATCATAGGATGTTTGAGTTTCCGCTCGCACCACGACTTTGGCTCCGGCCAAGGACGGCAGCAACAATGACATGAGTAAATCGCCGCAGTAAACTATTACTGTTTATAGCTTCGAACGTCAGTCCGGATGTGCGTGATTACGCCAAAGAAAAAACACAAAATTACTGACCACCAGGAAAATCAAACCTAGAAAAATCCATTTATCGAAGGGCTCATCGCTGCGCGAGTAAATCTGCCCAAACCACAGCACCACTACTTTGATGCTGCACAGAGCGTTGAATGCCATCCAAATAAATTGCACGCCCAAATTGCGCGGCTTTGCGATTTTCGGAGCCCTATATCCAGGCTTAAAGCCCCAGTAATGGTCGAGGTAAAAATCGCGCACAACCTCTTGCCATGCGGCCACGTCGCCCGCCTCGGGCGCGGCTTGCAAATTGTATTGGAATTTCTGCTCGGCACGCTCAAGGATCTGCTGCCAATCCGCGGGCGCGAAGCGGCCGTTGATGGTGGAGGTGAGATCCACCGCTGCGTTTTTCATAATGTGTGGGAGCGACATAGCAGATTTTGTACTCTCGCGCCGGCGGTTTGAAAACTGGAGTTAATTGACATGACAGCGCGTCATCTGTGGCTAATTGACAGTTGTATCCCTGATACTTAGGCCATGTCCAAAAAGCCGTACAGTCATTCTCATGACCATGACCATGGTCATCACCATCACCATCACC
>JANXMF010000213.1 GCA_025354795.1 Pseudobdellovibrionaceae bacterium | reverse complement strand
GTCCGAGCCTCCCCCGCCTCCGCCACCTAAGCCGCCCGGAGAACTCGGTCTATCGGAGAACGAAACCGAACTGCTCACGCGCATGAACCGTGCTTACGATGCGCAAGATTACGTCTCGTCGATCAACGACGGGGTCGAGCTCCTGCAAAAATATCCCGGCAGCAAACCTGCGAGTGAGGCCGCCGATCGCGTCTTGGATATTTACCTGAGTATCTCAAGCAAGAGTGACGACAAATTCCGCAACGTGCGCGAGAGTATTGCTCGCACCATGGAAAAGGTCGACTCCGGCCGACTGTCCGGCTGGGCCACCAACGCCTATGCGCGTGGCAACTACATGGACGCCCTAAATTTTGCCGAAAAAAGTTACACTAAATTCGCCGGTAATCCCGAGGGCAGCAAAATGCTCTTGCTCGCTGGCAAATCTGCGGTGGCGTGCGGTGAGTATAAAGACGCCAACGAATATTTTGAGCGCTTGATCAAATACAATGGCGGCACGGTCGAAGCGGTCGAGGCCACCTTTCGCTCTGGGCTGATCCACTTTCGCAATAAAAAATTCACTCAGGCCGCGGCGTTTTTCGAGCGAGTTTTGGCACTGAGCGGAAGCAGAGATTTTGAGCTGCGCGCCCTCTACTGGCAGTGGCGTTCCCATCAGATGGTCGACAAAGATAAAGGCGTTGGTTATGCCCAGGCGTTGGTCGCCAAATTTCCGCTGACCTACTACGGCCTGCGCGCGGCCGCCGAACTCAATGGCAACCAGCTGCAATTTAAAAATACGCCAACACCGGTGAAAGTGGAGTACCGCTTGCTCGACACTGAGCGCTTGGCGTGGGAACGCCTTATGGTTTTGCTTAAAGCCGGTTGGTTTAAGGAAGCCGAAAAGGAACTCGAAGCCCTACCTGAACCGCATTCGATCGACGAACGTCTGATTCGCGCCAAGCTATGGGCGGCCGCTTTCCGCTATGACTTGGCGATTTTTAATTTCAACAAAGCCGTGGATGAAAATCCGCTGTTGCACGAGTCCGCGCTGCTGAAGTTAGTTTACCCGCGGGAGTTCGCGGTGGCGATCGCGCGCGAAAGCAAGGCTCTTAGTCTTGGCGAGGACTGGATCCGTTCGTTGATCCGCCAGGAAAGTGCCTTTCGCCCCGACGCGCGTAGCACTTCCAATGCGCTCGGTGCGATGCAGTTAATTCCGCCCACGGCGCAAGAGATGGCGAAAGATTTAAAGGTTAAAGATTTTACCATGCCCGACAGTTTGCTCGACCCCGATATCAATATTCATCTGGGCAGCGCCTACCTCGCGCGCGTACTGCGTGGGTTTAGTGGCAATATGCCGCTTGCGCTCGCCGCATACAATGCCGGCCCGACCCGGCTCAGGCGCTGGATAAGCGCCCGCAAGGATCTCGCGCCGCTGGAAAAGACCCAGTCTTCGGACCCGGAAGTCGAGCTGTGGATTGACGAACTACCGTGGGAAGAGACTAGTTTCTATGTGAAAGCGATTCTACGCAATTGGTTGATTTACAGACTCATGGACGGGTCCAAAGTAACACTCACGCAACCAATCTGGCTGGACGCCCAAGCCGTGCCACGCTAAAGTTATATGCAGGTCCCTAACATTCAGGAGATGTGAATAGTGAAGTTCCTCCAGCGACTGATGTTCTCAAGTTTAATAGTGGTGTGGATGGCGGCGTGCGCGACCACTCCTAAGGCGGCTAGCACCCACGAAAAACCGCTTGAGAGCGGCGGCTTGCCGACCGAAGTCAAGAAGACTGATTTGAAAGAAAACGAAGTCTCCTCCGAAGACGTGGAAAAAAATGTCGAAAAACCCTACAAGAGTTCCTATGGCGAGGTCGCCTTGGAGTACAATGCTAATGTCGAAACCTGGATTCGGTATTTTCAGGGCCGCGGCCGCAAGTACATGACCAGCTATCTCTCGCGTTCGACCAAATATTTACCCATGATGAAAAACGTGCTGCGCGAAAACGGTTTGCCGGAAGATCTGGTTTACATCGCGCTGATCGAGTCAGGCTTTAGTCCCATCGCGCACTCGCGTTCCAATGCCGTCGGCTATTGGCAGTTTATGCGCGCCACTGGACGCCGCTTTGGTCTCACGGTCGATCCTTATATCGATGAGCGCCGTGATCCGGTTCTTTCCACGCGCGCGGCCGCCGAATATTTCAAAGCTTTATATAGTTTGTTTGGTTCTTGGCATCTCGCGCTCTCCGCTTATAACGTCGGCGAAAATCGCGTTAAACGCGCCGTGACCAGATACTACACCCGCGATCTGTGGGAGCTGATTAAAAAACGCCGCTCGCTGCCGGCCGAGACCAAGCAGTATGTGCCGAAGTTTATCGCCGCCACCTTGATCGCCAAAGATCCGGCCAAGTATGGATTCACCGATATCGCCTATGAAGATCCTTTGTCCTATGACACCGTGGCGCTACAGAGCTCGATCAGCATCACCAAGCTCGCCACCAATTTGAGTGTCGATGTTGATGAATTAAAACTCCTCAACCCGAAATTTCGCAGCGACTTCGTGCCGATCTCGCGCGGCAACGAGACCGTGGTGCGCATTCCAGTCGGCCGCGGTCCCGATGCGTCGGCGGCCCTCTCACTCAGTGTGACCACTCCGCCCAAAGTCGTGCGTTCCGAATACATTTCGTACCGCATTCGCTCCGGCGACAATCTGTCTTCGATCGCCCACCACCATCACACCACGGTTTCGGCGTTGCGCCGCCTCAACGGTTTATCCAATCGCACGCTGTTGCGGGTGGGGATGCATCTGAATATCACCGATCCCGGCGGTGAGCAGGTGAGCCAAGCCACTGAAGAAGACGCGCAGTCCGGCGCTGTGACACCGGTTAAAATCTCACGCCCGGCTACGGAAGCCACGACGTTGACTGACGAAATTCACGTGGTCAAACGCGGCGAAAACCTCTCGACCATTTCGCAACGCTACGGTGTGAGCATCGATAGTTTAAAACGCCTCAACGGACTTTCGAGCCGCGCCATGATCCGCAAGGGCCAAAAGCTGCGCATCCGCCCCGAAAGCCAACCGAAGAGCGCCAGACCCAATCAATCGATGAAAAAAACCTACGCCGTGCTCGCCCAATTTAAGGCGGCATCGTCCCGCCAACGTCCAGCTCCAGCCAAGATTCGCAGTGTGCAGCGCGAACTTCCCCGTCGCACGGTGGCGGGCGCTGGCTTCAAGCATAGACACGTCGTTCGCCGCGGCGAAACTCTCTACGAAGTCTCGCGCAAATACGGCGTGGCCCTCAATCGCCTCGCCCGCGCCAATAACCTAACCATCAACCACCGCGTGATGGACGGCGAAAAGTTAATGATTCCCCAGTGAGCGCCCGCTTCTGGCCGCTGTTTTGGACTCAGTTCCTCGGCGCGCTCAATGACAATTTTTTAAAAAACGCACTGGTGGTGATGATCACCTACAAGAGCTTGAGTGTCGCGGGCCTCGATGCTCCAGCGATCGTGGCGCTTGCTGGCGGAATTTTTATTCTGCCGTTTTTTTTATTTTCTATGATGGCAGGGCAGATCGCGGATCGATATGAGAAGTCCCGCCTTGTTCGCTACATCAAGTGGTGGGAGCTCGTTATCACTGTGGTTGCGGCCGGCGGATTTTATTTTCATGCGGTGGCATTGTTGCTGATCGCGCTGTTTATGATGGGTACGCACTCGACGTTCTTTGGTCCGATTAAGTATAGTGCTATTCCCGAGCTTGTTGACGAGGCTCGACTGGTGACTGCCAACGCATATGTCGAAGCCGCGACCTTTCTGGCGATCTTACTTGGCACTATCGGCGGCGGACTGATCATTGCCATGAAGGGTGGCGAGGTCTACATCGGCTTGGCGATCAATTTCTGTGCCTTGCTGGGTTTGGTGTCCGCGTATCGACTGCCGCCATTGCGCGAGGGTGGCGCAAATTATTCTATTAAATTAAATCCATTTACAGCGATGCCCGGGATGGTGCGCTTGCTGCGAAGTCCGCCGCAACTTTACCAAGCGGTGCGGATGATCTCGTGGTTTTGGTTTTTCGGCGCCGCCGTTTTGTCGTTGTTGCCTCCGTACTGTAAGGATTTTTTGTACGTTGATGAAACGGTGGTCACGGCATTTCTGGCTATGTTTACATTGGGTATCGGCCTTGGTTCCATGCTTTGCGGATTTCTGTCCAGCAAGCGGGTGAAGAGCAGGTTGGTGGGATGGGGAGCCTTGGGAATGGTGGTGTTTCTGTTTGATCTCAGCGCCAATCGTCCGCAAATTCCGGCGTCAACAACCTTGATGACGTTAAGTTCTTTTCTTGGCGCCAGTTATGGGTTGCATATGCTGCTCGATTTCTTGTTCATGTCCATAGCTGGGGGGGTATTTATTTTGCCGCTCTATACTCTACTGCAACAGCAGAGCGAAAGGTCCTCTCGTTCGCGGGTCATCGCCGCCAACAATGTTTTTAACGCGGTGTTTATGGTCCTCTCCTCGCTGCTGGTGATGTTGGGCCACGGGTTGGGGCTGAGTTACCCGAATATGTTCGCGGCATTGGCGGTGGTTTTTTTGGTACCCGCTTTTCAAAACTGGTCCCTTTAATTGTTTATGATCCATGTCTGACTATATCCGGACAAGTTCCGGACAATCTTTTCATCTTGCGCCCCCACGCTCATCTTGGCCCCCAGCTTTGCTGTTATCGCTCGTGGGCGGTGAAACCTGATCCAGCCAACTGAGATAGGGCGTAAAATTCTGATAACCTAGGCGCGTATTGGTCAATCCGGAAGTCGCCGTCCAATTGACCATTCTAAAATGCGCGCACATATGCGCTTTCGGCGAGCAACCCATTGCTGCAAAAGAGACTTTCTTTCGACATGAATTCATCGCCATCGTCGCCGAATAACAGATCGTCGGGAATTTATCCTGTACCGCCGCCGCCGCATTGAATCCGTCCAAAATTACCACCTTAACGTGACTAGTTTTCGGCAGGTACTTTGCAATCTCACCCGGCAATTGGCTAGCCGAAGAATGCGCCACCAGAATAAACTCGCGCTGGGGATTGCCCTTAATCAAATTCGCAAAGTTTATAATTTCCTGTTGGCCGTGGGTCAAAACATTGCCCTGGTGCCAACCGGCACCCCGGGGATAGGGCACACCCTGAAAATCAAAGCGTGAACCGTAACTAGACTGGCGCACGCCAGTCTCCCAAGTCGCCATATCCGCGGACGATGCGCCCCAACCGCCAAAAAAAATAACGGTGGGCTTGGCCTGTGCTAAGCAGTTCATTAGAAGAAGCAGTATAAGGTTCATAATTAAATTGTCGCGCGGACTCGAGCAGAAGTCAAAAAGTCCCAAAATCGAACGAAACGCTGAAAATGAAATGATCCGGTTGTCAGGACTTGAGAGAACGGGGTATGGCATCATAGAACCATTGCTTCGAGGACATGCCATGAGCCCGCGCGACCACCTGAATCTGCTTGAGGAAAACGAAGGCATCAAGTGCCGTATATTGCTTGAGTCATGGTCCTCTATGAGTGCTGAGGAGCAAAGTGATTTGGTGCGCTCGCTCGAGCGCCATTTTCTCGAAGACCTGTTTCTAAACCTGAACACCGACGAAAAAGCTCATCTTTTAAGCTACGTGAAGCCTTACCAGCTCTGGTCCTTGATCCATCTAATGGCACCCGACGATTTGGCCGATTTGATTCAGTCGGTGCCTGAGGAACGCCAAGGCGAAATCATGGCGGCGCTTGAGGAATCCTCGCGCGCGGAGATTCGCGCCCTGTTGGCCTACAAAGAGGACCAGGCCGGCGGCCGTATGAATCCGCGTTACGCACGCATGCGCCCCGAAATGACGGTTGAAGAGGCTATTCGTTACTTACGTACGCTCACGCGCTTTCAGGCCGAGTTGATTTACCAGGCCTACGTGGTCGCGCCCGACAACGAGCTGGTCGGCGTGGTTTCGCTGCGCCAACTCTTTGCCAATCCGCCGACCGCAAAGCTTACGGATATCATGGTCAAGGGTGAAGAGCTGGTCAAAATTCCTGAGCATATGGATCAGGAAGACGTAGTGAAATTGTTTAAGAAAAAAAGTTTTTCGGCGCTGCCGGTGGTGAACGACAAGAACCAAATCGTCGGTATCGTAACGGTCGACGATTTTGTGACCGTGGTGCAGGAAGAGGCCACCGAGGACATCCAAAAATTAGGCGGTATGGAAGCTCTCGATGCCCCTTATTTCGCCACGCCGTTTTTTCACCTGGTGCGCAAGCGCGCGGGCTGGTTGCTTGCGCTTTTCGTCGGCGAGATGTTCACCGCCACGGCGATGGGTTACTTTGAGCATGAGATCGAAAAAGCCGTGGTGCTCGCGCTTTTTATTCCGCTTATCATCAGTAGCGGCGGGAACTCAGGCTCGCAAGCTTCCACGCTGGTCATTCGCGCCATGGCGCTTGGTGAGGTGCGCTTGGTCGATTGGTGGCGAGTTTTTTACCGCGAAGCCGCAGCCGGCGTTTTTCTGGGCGCGATTTTGGGTTCAGTCGGGCTGTGCCGGATTATCTTGTGGCCGGCGCGCCACTCCCTTTACGGCGAACATTTCGTGATGATTGGTTTGACTGTGGCCGTGAGCTTAGTGGGGATTGTGATGTGGGGTGCGCTTGCGGGCTCGATGTTGCCGTTTGTTTTAAGATGGCTGAAGTTTGATCCCGCCACCGCCTGCGCGCCGTTTGTGGCTACCCTAGTGGACGTCACAGGTTTGATTATTTATTTTTCGGTGGCGTCAGTTTTGCTTTCGGGGATTTTACTTTAAATGACCCGGTCATTGCCGCCATCAATCGGAATTTGCGCGCCCGTAGTCTTCGCAAAACCAGGCCCGACCATGGCCGCCACTAAATCCGCGACATTTTTAGACGTCACCTCGGTCTTCAACAAATTCTTCTTCTTATAGTGCTCGACGCTCAGCCCATAATGTTTAGCGCGCCCGGCAATGACCTCTTCGCTCCAAATCCCAGTGTCAAAGACCGCGTCCGGATGCAAAGTGTTCACTCGCACCCCAAAAGGTGCCAACTCCAGTGCCGCGACCCGCGCCAGCTGCGTGAGCCCCGCCTTGGCGGTGCTATACGCCGAAGCCCCAGGCCCGGGAGCCGCCACATTTTTTGAGCCAATCACCACGATCGTCGGTTCAAAACCCAGTTTCAACAGCGGAATCGCCGCTTTCATCACGCGCCAATGGCCGCTTAGGTTGACGTTCAAAATCTGCGTCCAATCGTGTTCTGACATTTCCTCAATCGTCTTACCCGGCGGGAAGGTGCCCGCGTTGCTAACCAAAATATCCACGCCGCCAAAATGCGCGACCACTTTTTCGAGCGCGGCGTTAACCGAAGCTTCGCTGGTAACGTCACAAACCACCCCAATCCCGCCGTCACCGGCGAGAATTTCCACGACCCCGGGATTGAGATCCAGGCCTGCGACGCAAGCGCCCTGACGTTTGAGTTCAAAGGCAATCGCTTTGCCAATTCCGCTCGCGGCTCCGGTCACTAGGGCGACTTTCCCCTGCAATACGGGCGCTGTACCACCCATCACTTTAAGCTTAGCCTGTTCGAGCTCCCAGTATTCCACCGCGAATAACTCAGATTCTGCTACCGGCTTCCAGCCACCTAAAGCTTCGCCCCACTGCATGCAACGCCGAGTGTGTGAGCTGATGTCCTCGACGATCCTTAGGTTCTTAGCCGAACGAGCAATGCTCAAGCAGCCATGGCCAGGCCACACCGCCCAGCGCGGGCAGGGGTCGAGCTCGGTCATGCCATCAGTGGCATTGGCCTCGAAATAGGCGCGATAATCTTGCGTGAAATTTTCCAGAGCGGCGGCGAAGTCACTGGCGATAATCAGGGGCTTTGGTTTAATGTGAATTACATGATCCGGCGTGACCGTGCCACGGGCGCTGATTGTCGCGACGTCTTGCCAATCGGCAAAACCTAGGGCTTCCGGGCCCATATCCAAGCGCAGCAGCACGGGCGCGCCCATCGCCTCCGACAAACGCCGACGCATTTCCGCCAACTGCACAGGCTTCACCGCTTTCGGTGCGGCCCCGGTGCGATTTACCATCACACCGCGTACGCGCAAAAATTCCTCGGCCTTACTGACTAAACGAATCATGTTTTCATAAGCCGTGCGTGCCTGATCGTGGAAGGTGAAAATACCGTGATTGAGTAACACCACGGCTTCATATTGGCGCCAATTCAGATCACGGGTGTGGGTATAAACCTGACGGGCCAGCACGAAGCCCGGCATCACATAAGGTAAGATCAAAACCTTGTCGCCAAATAGCGCGCGGGCGTCTTCTTCACCCGTGGGCGTATTGGTCAAGGTCACCACCGCGTCGGAATGAGTGTGATCCACAAACTGAAAAGGAATGATCGCGTGCAATATGGCTTCGACCGATGGAGTCGGGGCGGAAGGGTTGGTCATCGCCGCCCGTTGTGCCCGCACCATATCGCTGTCGCTTAAATGTTCAAGACGGGCCATGCGCAACAAGGTCTCCATGTTTACCGGCGCAAACCCTTGCGGCTGAATGGTGGCGAGGTCCCAGCCACTGCCTTTGACAAACAAAATAGATTCGGTCTCGCCAAATAAGTTCTGTTTATCAACTTTAACCGAGGTGTTACCTCCGCCATGTTGAACCAGCGCCGGCTCCTGCCCGAGCAGACGGGAGGTGTAAGCCCTAAGGGCTACGGGGTCGGAGGTGAAATTTGCGGCTTCTGTGTCATTCCAGCGGCTTTGCATGACGGCGGCACTCCTTGGCTCAAAAAAGCAGAGTGCGCAATTTGGCGGGAAAAAGCAAAAAAAACCCGCGTCGTCCCTTACG
Source organism: Pseudobdellovibrionaceae bacterium (assembly GCA_025354795.1). GTDB lineage: Bacteria > Bdellovibrionota > Bdellovibrionia > Bdellovibrionales > UBA1609 > JALHOQ01. The sequence continues at coordinate 2,175 of JANXMF010000213.1, read as the reverse complement.
CGGGCCTACCAGTTATTTCGTTCCCAATGACTGCTAGGCCCAGTTCCTCTGGCGACCCGGCCGGCGTAGCCTCCTATAAACATTAGCCCCGTTGGTTTTGCGTCCCACCTTTTCAGGTGGTTTGCCCTTAGCAAAGGAAGAAACAACCGTTTTCTGAATCCCTCAAAAACCTTCTTGAGAGTTAAAACGGAATTTTAGCGTCCAGATTCCTCACGTCACTTTGGAGGCGAATCTAGGCGCCAATCCTTTGGCAATTTGTACATTTCTGTACCCCCTTCGTGTTCCTAATCAAAGTATAACGCAGTGCCGTATTGGCGCCAGAAAAAAGTGCCGAAATCTCAAACAGGAATAGAGGCACCGTCTCGAAGCGGGAAGGGGTGGGAGGATTCGTATAGCAGTAGTATGGGCAACTTGGGATCAGTGTGGGTGAAACCAAACAGGCAGTTCAACGCCTGCTCGATTTTGGTCTTCTGCAAAAAATCCGACCAGTGGACAAGTGAGTCAGACTCACCAAAGTCCCGCTACACCAAGCGGGATTCCCTCGCGCGAGATTCGTAAGCATCATGAGCAGATTTTGCAAAAAGCCGAAGCGCGTGACGACGAAATGAACCTAAATCAACTCCGTCAACCGCTGCGCTAGCCCCACAAAAACTTCAGCCAACTCATCGCCGGAGTGGCTTTCAAGGATCGGAACTCCGGCTTCGCCACTCATTCCCACTTCCGGAAAAAATGCGATCTGCGCCAACTTCTTGATTTTCTTCACATCCAGATAAGCGTCCAAATCACCTTTCGGAAATAGCTGCACGCGAGCACCATTCTCGCCCGCCAAATAAGCCATGTTTTCCACCACGCCCAATACTCGCACATTGGTGCGCTCAAACATGTCCATCGCTTTTTTCGCATCCGCCAACGCCACGTTTTGCGGAGTGCAAACCACGATGGCACCCGTGACCGGAACTTTCTGCGCCAAGGTCAAAACCACATCACCCGTTCCAGGCGGCAGATCCACGATCAAATAATCAAGCTCGCCCCATTTGACGTCGCGAAAAAACTGATCCATGGCTTTAAACAGCATCGGTCCACGCCAAACCGCGGCAGTTCCTTCCTCGACCAAATACCCGAGACTCATGGTCTTCAAACCGTAGCGCAAAACCGGCTGGATTTTCTGGTCTTCGCCCACGTCAGGCTTTGCTGAGGCTGCACCAAGCAAACGCGGAACGCTGGGTCCATATATGTCCGCGTCCAAAATGCCTACTTTTAAACCTTTTTTATATAGTGCCATGGCCAGATTGACCGCGACTGTGCTCTTTCCGACGCCGCCTTTGCCCGAACCAACCGCGATGATATTTTTTACCCCTGGGATCGGGGCTTGTTGTAGAAATGGATTCATTTTTGCTCCTAAGCCAGGGCGCAACCATAGTCCTGCCGACGCACAGAAACAAGGCCATTTTCCTACCCGACTACGGTCGTGTCTGGCCCGGATTTCCTTTTGCCGTGACCCCTGTTAATCTGAAATGAACTGAGGAGTGAGGTCGTTTGATTCCGGAGCCTGCAAAGGACATCTTTTTTTATTACGCGGCGCTAATCGGGCTGGCGGTATTGCTGTTTTTACGCCGAAGACCGCGCTTCGGCATGCGGCTAAGATTAGGCTCCTCACAAAAAAAGCTTGCGGGCACGGAGGCCGACAGTTTTTCGCACATCAGTGGCGCGGGTGAACGCCCGCTCAATGTGGTGTTCAATTACAATGGCCACTCGTGGGACGCCTACGAAGTGCTCGGTCTTCCGGCAGGATCCTCACCTGAAAAAGTCGAGCAGAGCTATCGCACCCAACTGGCCACCGTCAATGTGGCCTCGCGGCCATTTTTAGAGGCGGCTTACCACGCGATTCAAAGCGAATGGAACATTTTTAAGAAGTCAAAACGCGCTTGAGAACACGCTCTAAATTGACTGTCCGCGAACAAAATTGTACCACTACATAAACCCGAACAGCGGAGACCTTCATGTCCGTGAAACATCTCGAGGATTTGGCGACCCTGGTGTCGCTGAGCAAGCGCCGCGGCTTTATCTTTCAGAGCAGCGAGATTTACGGCGGTTTGAATTCGTGCTGGGACTATGGCCCGTTGGGTGCCAACTTCAAACTCAAGGTCAAGCTCTCGTGGTGGAAGGCGATGACCC
>JANXMF010000183.1 GCA_025354795.1 Pseudobdellovibrionaceae bacterium | reverse complement strand
GACCGGCGAAATCAAAGCCGGCTACCTCGATCTCTTAAGAAAAGCCAAAAGCGTTGAGCGGCAATCCGCAAAACCCACGTCAGGATTTCAACTGGCCTCGGTGGTGGGCCTGGCGCTTCGCCTGATCACGCCCGAGGCTTTTCAAAATGAAATCGCGAACGAGATGGACGACCCGGTCTTACTGCGCAGCGAACGAGTGGCGGCTACGGTCGTGACCGTGCTCTCGCACTTGGCACCAACAGTCAGGAATTGCGTTAACGACTGGGCCAAGAAAACCCGTCACAGTCGCACCAACGCCAATAATCTCATCAAACTGAGTGCCGCCAGCCACGACGTCAGAAATTGGAGCAAATCCGTCGGCTCGCCCCTGCGAAAAATGCTGCGCAGTGAAGAGGACGGCCGTTTAGCCAGTGGTCTTTATGCTCTCGGTGAGATCGCACTTGAAAAAAGATGTATCGATCCGGTGTGGTTGGAGGCGAACGATAATTTCGCGGCGCTGCTGGACGTGGCGTTGGCCAGTTTGAGTTCCGACCACGAGATGGTACGTCGTCAAGCCAGGGTGGCGTTAAAGAAGGCGGGGCATGAAGAGGCCTTGCGCCAGGTGTTGGCGAAACCCCAATTTCCCGAGGCCTACCGCCTTGAGCTCGCTCGATTTCTCGATGAACAAAGCGGCGTGGACTTAGTCCGCTTGCGTGTGGATGGAATGCTGCGCGCGTTCTAACTCTATTTTTGGACGGGTTCGCGGCTTTCGCGCAGCGTTGACGCAGGCGTTGACAGCCCCCTTCGGACTAATAGAATCAGCGCAGGGAGGTCTCATATGCTACAACTCATTTTCACCTTGCTCATCGCAGTTCAAGCGCAACCGAATCTCCAGCAAGTCATGACGCCGCTCGATGACAAAGTCCCAATCATCAAAGATCGGACTCCCATTCCCTGCGACAAAATCATCCAACAACTAACGGACCACAGCCGTCTTGCTTCGCAGCATGAGCAAAGCCTCGTGGCATTTCTAAACGACGTGAGTACTAAAGCCGCGTCGTGGTATGCGGACCTCAGCCCGCTCGAAGGCAAAACCCAAACGCTGACCACGGGCACTTTCTCCGCGATCCAAGACGGCGCCGACAAAACCACGCAAATCACTGCTATGGCCGCGGACAATGCCAGTCTTTTGAACTTTGATATGAACCATATCATTGCATCGCTTAAAGCTTGTTCCCTCACCACCCATTGATGTTATGATGGCACCAACGAATGGAGTGCCATGGCTGCCGCAACCACCACCGAAAAATTCCCGTGTTCGTCAGATCAATTTTTCGCGATCATCTCAAATTACGAGTCGTATCCTGAATTTTTAAGTGAAGTGAAAAAGTGCAAAGTCATTGAGACTAAGGGCAACAAGAAACTGGTGGAATTTCAGGTTTCGGTCATTAAAACTTTCAGCTACCGCTTGTGGATCACCGAGGAAAAACCCAAATCGATGAGCTGGACACTCGACTCTGGTGACCTGTTTAAAACTTCGGTCGGCTCGTGGGAACTCTCTGAGGCAGGGGGGCAAACCGTCGCCAAATACGGAGTCGACGCCACCTTTAAAGTGTTTGTGCCGGGACCGATCGCCAAGGCCCTGGTCAACGTCAATCTGCCGAACATGATGCGTGCCTATCAAGAGCGAGTGAAAAAGAAGTATGGATAAGAAATCCGAAAGCGACGAGTCCGACGAAAATCTGCCCAAGTGGCACGAAATGATCCGGCGAGTGATGAGCGTGGGTTTAGGCGCCGCGTTCATGACTGAAGAGTCCGTGCGCAGCGCGCTCGGTGACATCAAATTGCCCAAGGAAGTATTGACCACGATTTTGCAGGGCGCTTCCCGGTCCAAAGAGGATTTCCTCAACCGCATTGGCAATGAGACCGTCAAGCTTATTTCCAAAATTGATTTTGTTAAAGAGGCCTCGCGCTTTGTTGAGGAGCATAAGTTTCATATTTCGGCGGATATCGAGGTAGTTAAACGCAACCCGGACGGGGAAAGCGCGCTGAATCTAAAAACTAAGGTGAAAATTAGAGACTAGTGCGTTTCTGCGGGCGTGGCATTTTGCCCGGTAATGTTTAGGCGGCGATCGGCGATCGCACCCACCTCGTCCCGGCTTAGGGGATGACCCGATTCGCTCTTCGCACCATTTGAATAGTTGCGGCTTGCTAAGAAATCTTCGGGTGAGACCGGGTTAGCCACTGAACGATCCATGTAGCCTTCGAGAAACGCTAAAATATTTTCCTTTTGCTCAGGCAGGCGGCGAATCGCTTCGACTGAGTAGCGAAGGAATTTCCAGATACCGTCATTGGTTGAAGCACTCGAGGTCGCGTCGACCTTCGCCATGTCCACCAGCGCGTGGTCGACCAAGAACGTGCGCAAATCGCCGCCATTAAACTTGGTGTCGATCTGAAAGATCAGGCGATCTAAAAACTGTTGGCGCAAAAGGTGCTCGTGTTTATCGGCTTTGAGGTTATCGATTTCACTGATGATGGAGGTCGAATGAGTGTCTTCAATTTTTGTCTCGATGGCCTTGTCGATGTCGCGCAGGCTCTTCACATTCTGGGTGCGCAGCTCTTGTAGCTGGCGCAAGCTGTCGGCCTTGATCTGTTGGGTAGAGTCCTCTTTTGCAGAGGCGGTCACCGCCCAGCTCAAGCTCACCATCAAAATGAACATATTCAACACTAGAGCCATGCGTGCTTCCATGCTTCTATTAAGAGCAATTTAGAGGCCAAACCCCTGATAGACACAGTGTAGTACTTTCAAGGGGTTATGGCGTTTCAAAGTGATTATTTTTAGCCCTTGGTGTAGGCGTTTTTGACACCTTCTTATTTTTAGCTGACAAAGTCTCAAAAGAGGCCGGAAAGGTCCAGGCTCAAAGGGCCTGCCCTATAATTCGTAAGGGAAGAACGAATCCATCTTACTTAACGCGCAGTTCGATTACAATCCAACAAGGTCCATATTAGACCTGGACCATGATTCGCCAGACTCTCTCCATCGAGCAAAGGGTGCTACGGGATGTGCGTCAACTCGTGCATTCACCTAGTCGTGTTCTTATGGCGATTTCGGGCGGCGTTGACTCCATGGTCATGGCCGAGATTTTGTCACAGTGGCAGGCGGGTTTGGGAATCGAGGAGTTGACCGTGGCGCACGTTCATCACGGCCTCGGGAACCAGTTTCGGGACGAGGCGCTAGCGCTGGTGCGGCAATGGGCCGAGCAGCGCAAGCTGCGATTCTTGACCAATACCGCGGAAGCGTTGAGCGACGTCAACAGTGAAGAGGAGCTTCGACTCTACCGCAACCGTCACTTGCGTCAGTGGAGCGCCGAATGCGGAGCCGATGCCGTAGCCTACGCTCACCATCGCGATGATTTGCTTGAAACCCGCGTGCTCCGCCTCATTCGCGGCTCTGGCAAGCAGGGTCTCACGGCCATGACGCTCTTTCGCCAAGGAAAATTTCGGCCGTTGTTAAATTTAGCGCGCACAGAAATCGAAGACTACGCCCTGGCCAAAGGTTTGCACTGGAAAATGGATCCTTCGAACGCCGTCGACGATGCACTTCGCAATTGGTTGCGCAATCAATGGCTCCCTGCGCTTGAGCGAAAAAGACCGGGTGCAATGAAGACGCTCGCAAGGTCCATTGAGACTTTATTGCCACAGGCGCTTGGTCAAGAATGGCCAGACATCCCTTACGTCGGCCTGCGGCGCGAGCTTTTTATCTCTGCCGATGTCTCTGAGCGGCGCGAGTTATTGGCTCGTTATCTTAGGGCTATGGGGATTAACGGTTATGGTCAAACTCACATCGATGAAATCGTCAAACGGCTGCGCACTCGGCGCAAGAATTTTGCGTTCGCTATGCTCGGCCTTAAGTTCACGGTGTCCCCCGACTTTCTATGGGCGAGTCGAGTTTGAGATCTGGACTCTAACGTGCTACGCTGAGCTTTGATTTTTATCTCCTTGGAAAGGACTCCGGATGCGCTCTCCGTCGAAGACCATGGCCCTTTGGGCCCTATTGATTGTTTTGGCCGTTTTGTTTTTTCAAATGTACGAAAAGCAGGCCAATCAAATGGTGCGCGATTTTAATTATGGCAAATTTTTGCAGGCCGTGGAATCGGATCAGGTGGTGAAGGATTCGATCATCTTCCACAAAAACACCGATGAAATCGAAGGGCAATTGAATGATGCCGGACAAAAAGCCTATGCCGGCAAACATTTTAAGATTAGTGGCAACACCGGCGACTTGGGTTTTCAATTGCTAAAAGACAAAGGTATCATCCCCTCGTATCTCAATTCTGACAACTCGTTGCTGGCGGGACTGCTGCTCAATTGGCTGCCGCTGATTATTATAGTGGCGATGTTTATGTTCTTTATGCGCCAGATTCAGGTCGGGGGCGGCAAAGCCATGGCGTTTGGCAAAAGTCGCGCGCGTTTACTCACTGAGAATAAAACCCGCGTGACGTTTAAAGATGTCGCCGGTGTGGAAGAAGCCAAGCAAGAGCTACGCGAGATCGTGGAGTTTTTGCGCGATCCCAAAAAGTTCACCAAGCTGGGGGGGCGCCTTCCTAAGGGCGTGCTGTTGGTCGGTCATCCTGGAACTGGAAAAACTTTGCTGGCGCGAGCGGTGGCGGGTGAGGCCAACGTGCCATTTTTCACCATTTCCGGTTCGGACTTTGTCGAAATGTTCGTGGGCGTGGGTGCAAGCCGTGTGCGCGATTTGTTTGAACAAGGTAAGAAAAATGCGCCCTGTTTGATCTTTATCGATGAGATCGATGCGGTCGGACGCCATCGCGGTGCCGGCATGGGCGGCGGTCATGACGAGCGCGAGCAAACGTTGAACCAATTGTTGGTCGAAATGGACGGTTTTGAAAGTAACGACGGCGTGATATTGATCGCCGCCACCAATCGTCCCGATGTTCTCGATCCGGCACTGCTGCGCCCGGGCCGCTTTGACCGTCGTGTGGTGGTCAATAAACCTGATTTAAAAGGCCGCGAAGAAATCCTCAAAGTGCATACGCGCAAGACTCCGCTGGCAGTCGACGTTGATCTCGAAAAGATTGGACGGGGCACGCCTGGTTTTTCGGGCGCCGACTTGGAAAATCTGGTCAACGAAGCCGCATTGCAAGCGGCCCGTGACAATAAAGTACGGCTTGAGATGGAAGATTTTGAAAAGGCCAAGGACAAAGTCATCATGGGCGCCGAGCGCAAATCCATGGTCATCAGTGAAAAGGACAAGCGTCTGACGGCTTATCACGAAGCCGGCCACGCCTTGGTGGGGCGTTCGCTCCCGGGGCTCGATCCGATTCATAAGGTCACGATCATTCCGCGCGGAATGGCGCTGGGTCTGACCCAGACGTTGCCTGAAGAAGACGCACTCAATTTATCGAAGAGCAAGGCCACCAATATGATCGCGTTTTTATTCGGCGGTCGCGCGGCGGAGGAGGTCATCTTCAAAGACTTCACCACCGGTGCCGGCAATGATATAGAGCGCGCCACCGAACTCGCACGGCGCATGGTGTGCGAGTGGGGCATGAGTGATTTACTGGGGCCATTAGCCTACGAAAAGCGCGAGGGCCCGGTGTTTTTAGGCATGCAACAACCACACGCCCGCGATTACTCCGATTCCAAGGCGCAGGAGATTGACTCCGAGGTTTTCAAACTGGTCAAGAGTGGCCACGACAAGGCCATTGAGATTCTTACCCAAAATCTGCAGGCGCTGCACAATATGGCGGGCGCGCTGCTCGAGTATGAAACCATTGATGCAGATGAAGTTAATTTGATGGTGCAAGGCGGTTCCCTGGAAGAGCTAAAGACATTGCGCAGTAGCAAACGCGAGCAAGTGGAGCGCGACCGCAAACAAGTGGCCGAGCGCCAAGAAAAGGCCGATAAAGAAATGGCCAAAAACAAAAAGGCTGGGGGCACCGACCCGGTGGGCCAGCCCGGCCCCATAGGCTCACCGGCCTAAAGGATTTATGTTTAGATCGATGGTGGACAACTGGACAAGCATAGTGGCCCAATTGCGGGCTCAGGACATGGTGGACTTGTTCCTGGTGTGGCTGGTTGTCTATCGCGTGCTGCTCTTGATTAAAAAATCAGGTGCGGTGCAAATTCTTTCAGGTCTTGGCATTTTGGCGATCGCTTATATGGCATCGATTTGGCTCGAGCTCATCACCTTCAATTACATTTTGGAAAAGTTTTTCTCCAATCTATTTGTGATCGTGGTGATCCTGTTTCAGGGTGAAATTCGCCGGGCCCTGGCGCAAATCGGCAGCAATCCGTTTTTGTCAGGCTCAAGCCGCGTCGAGGAGACGCATATGATTGAAGAGATCGCCAAAGGACTGGTAGCTTGCGCCCAACGTGGCTTCGGCGCGCTGATCGTTATCGAACGCGAAATCTCGCTCGACTACTTTATTGAAGAGGGGCGACCGCTGGATGCGGAGATCTCGGGCGAACTGATTCAATCGATTTTTCATCCCGGCGGGCCGCTTCATGATGGGGCTATGCTGATACGTGCGGGCCGCGCGGTTTCAGCGGGATGCTTTTTACCGCTCAGTAAAAATTCAGCGCTCGATAAAAATCTGGGCACCCGTCATCGCTCCGCGATCGGCCTCACCGAAGAAACCGACGCTTACGTTTTCGTCGTGAGTGAAGAAAACCGCTCGGTCGGCTTGGCCAACTCCGGAATTTTGCACTTAGACGTGGATCATCACTCCATCCGCCAGGCGCTCTACGAACTCTACGGGCTATCAAAAACTTTTGAGCGGTCACACGCATGAAAAAAGCGCTGCTCGACAATCTTAGTTATAAGATTGTGGCGTTGGCGGTGGCCATTATCTTGTGGATTTCGATGATCGGGCGCAAAGACAGCACCCTGGTGAAGGAATTTGAATTGCAAGTTTTGCTCGGACCGAATATCGAATTGGAGAGTCCGATTCCTCAATTGGTGAAAGTCGAGTTGATTGGTCCGCGCGTGGCGCTTAAGAAAATAAATCAAATGAGCCCGGTGTTTACGGTGGATTTGACCGGCGCGCGAGTCGGACGACAGGTGATTGAAATGAGCCGCAATGGACTCAATTTGCCGATTGGCGCGCGCGTGCAATCCATCGAGCCCCATGATTTCACGGTCAACTTGCGTGAAGCGCACCATTAAGGAGACTGGCACGACATGAGTACGGTACGGCGTTTATTCGGCACAGATGGTATCCGCGGAGCCGCGAACCAGTTTCCCATGACTCCCGATTTGGTCTTAAAAGTAGGACAAGCTTTAGGATTAATTTTGCGGCAAATGCCGGGCCGCCAAGGTCATAAACGAATTGTATTGATCGGCAAAGACACCCGGCTTTCCGGCTATATGGTCGAGCAAGCGCTCGCCAGCGGGCTAAATTCAATGGGTGTGGGCGTGCAGCTGACCGGTCCGCTGCCGACTCCGGGGATTGGTTTTTTGGCGCGCAATATGCGAGTTGACGCGGGCGTGATTATTTCGGCTTCGCACAATGTGTATCACGACAATGGCATTAAAATATTCGGCGCCGACGGTTTTAAGATACCGGACAGCATGGAGCGTGAGATCGAACGCATCGTGGCCGAGGTGGACATTTTGAATCACCTGGCGGGCGGGGAGTCAATCGGCCGCGCGCGCCGGATTGACGATGCGGCCGGGCGCTATATTGTTTATGTTAAAAACTCTTTTCCGCTCAATATTTCCCTCGAAGGCTTGCGCATCGTGCTCGATTGCGCCAATGGCGCAGGTTACAAAGTGGCACCAGCGATTTTTTCAGAGCTTGGCGCCGACTTGATCGTCATTGGCGATGAACCCAACGGTTACAATATCAACGATAAGAGCGGAGCTCTTCACCCCTCGCGGGTGGTGGAGGCGGTTGAACGCTATCGTGCCGATTTAGGTATCAGTCTCGACGGCGATGGCGACCGCGTAATTATGTGCGACGACAAAGGTGTTATCGTCAACGGCGATCATATTCTCGCCATTTGCGCCACTCATCTGGCCAAGAAAAAGTTGCTGCCGCAAAATACCATTGTTGCCACGCAGATGAGCAATGTCGGACTGGATCTGGCGATGAAAAAACATGGTATCTATGTGGTGCGCACCGATGTCGGTGACAAAAACGTGGTCGAGGCCATGCGCCAGAATGGCTACACCCTGGGCGGGGAGCAAAGCGGCCACATCATCAATCTCGATCACTCCACCACAGGCGATGGCTGCGTTGCGGCCCTCAACGTGCTGGCGGCCATGCAGACCGAGGGCAAGGCGCTGGCTGATCTCAAGAATATTATGGAAGACGTGCCACAGGTGCTGATCAACACCCGCGTCAATAAACGCAGAAATTTGAGCGAGATCGTAGGCTACGAAAAGATGATTGAAAAATCGGAAAAGCGCTTAAATGGCGAGGGCCGTTTGTTCGTGCGTTTCTCCGGCACCGAAGCCGTGATCCGGGTTTTGGTTGAGGGTCCGGACCGTATCGAAATCGGCAAAGTGGCCGAAGAGATCGCGCGCTTCTTGCAGCACGAATTGAGCTAAGCATGCGCCTCACGAGCGTCGAACAGGCTGTACAAATCGAGGAGATCTCGCACAAGGTCTACGGGCTTACCGGCGAGGTGCTGATGGAATCGGCGGGGGCACTCGCCGCTCGTGAAATTGATCTAACTTTTTTGCCAGAGCTTACGCGCGGAAGCGTTGCCGTTGTGGCTGGCCCTGGCAATAATGGCGGCGACGCGCTGGTGGTCGCGCGCCACTTGCATTCCTCGGGTTATCGCGATCTGCAGGTTTTTTTTCTCGCTCCAGCCGATGCTCAATCGGCCTTGTTCAAATTGCAAAAACAGCGCGCCGAGCTGCAAGGCCTTCGCCTGATTGATCTCGAAGAGATCCCCGAGCGGGTTGAGCAGCTCAAAGGTGCCGAGTTGATCGTCGACGGCGTATTTGGCATTGGTCTCAACAAGCCTATTCAAGAGCCCTTTTTGCGCGTGATCGAAGCCATGAACGCCAGCAAGGCTCCTAAAGTGAGCTTAGACACTCCCTCGGGCCTCAACTGTGCCACCGGACGTGTCGAGGGCGCTTGCGTGCGCGCCCACATGACAGTAACTTTCGGTCTCGGCAAGCCGGGTTTCTTTATTGGCGAAGGCCCGGCCCACGCCGGACGGCTGCGTATTCTGCCGATCGGGTTTCCCTATGAGGCCCTACGCGGCATAGCGACTACACATTTTCTATTTACTGAGCGTTTGGCCCGTCGTTACTTGCCGACCCGTCCCGACACTTCCAATAAGTCCGACCACGGCCATCTCCTTCTGATCGCGGGTCGCCCAGGTTTTTGGGGATGTGGGATTTTGGCCAGCTCGAGCGGCTTTCGCATGGGCGCTGGTTACGTCACTTGGGCTAGCGTCGAAGCGCCCTACGAAATACTTAAAGACGTGCCCGAGGTGCTCACAGCGTCGTTACAAGATGAAAACTTGTGGCAGGGTAAATTTTCAGCCGTCGCCATTGGACCAGGACTTGGCACCGGTGTCGAAACCGCGCGTGTGATTGAACGCCTGAAGAGTATTTCCGGAATTCCGGTGGTGGTCGACGCCGATGCGATCACTGCCTGCGTGGAGCACGATCTGTTTCCGTTGCCCGAAAATTGGGTGATTACGCCTCACAGCGGTGAGCTTGCGCGGGTATTGAAAGCCAGTGTTCCAGATGTGGAAAAGGATCGCGTGCGCGCGACTTTTGAGGCCTACGCCAAAGTCAAATGTCATGTGCTGCACAAAGGGTTTCGCAGTCTGATCGCGTTTGATAAGCGCTGCATGATTATTCACGCCGGCAACTCGGCGCTAGCCAAGGCCGGGACCGGTGATGTGCTCACCGGTATGATTGGCGGACTGCTGGCGCAGGGCCTCGATACACTTCAGGCTTCGGCCACCGCAGCCTACCTGCATGGGCGTCTTGCCGACGAATGGATCCGCTCGGGTCAGGACAAGGCTGCGATGACCGCGTCAGACTTGCGCCACCTCTTGCCGCAAGTGGTTTCGCGTCTGCGTCTCGGCGGAAGCTTTTTCTAATGGAGCTCATGTGGAATTCTCCGGCTCAAGCCAAGCAGTGGGTGCGCGATTTCACGCCCACGCTGACCCGCCCGAGCCTGGTTCTGCTCGCCGGCACGTTGGGCGCGGGCAAAACTCAAGTGGTGAAGTGGTTTTTGCACGAGATGGGCGTGAACTCCACTACTGTGACCTCGCCCACCTATGCCATTCATCATCAGTACACTGCGCCCTCGGGCCCGGTCGATCATGTTGATCTCTACCGGCTGAATGGCGATGATGATCTCAACAGCTCAGGCTTTTGGGATCTCCTCCAGCAACCCCATGGTTTGGTTTTTGTGGAGTGGTCCGACCGCTTACCCGATTCGGTATGGCCGCGGGCTTGGCAGCGAACCTTTTTGACGTTGGAAAAAATGCCGGACGAGAGTCGGCGAGTTAGGCTGCGTTGAGATCTTCTTGAGCCAAGACCAGCATCAATCTTTTGGCGGTGACTTGGGCGATCTGCAAGTTTTCCGGGGTCTGCACGTTGTCGCTGCCGTAGCACAGGAGAATTCCCCACAGCAAATTCCTTTGTTTGATTGGCACCGCGGTCACGCAGGCTGGAACCTCATTGAGATGAAGGCTCGAAAAGAATTTCTTATGCATCTCGGATTCCACTACGTAGCCGTGATAGGGCTTGTTGGTTTTGGCCACAATCCGAAAGAAGCTGGGTTCGAAAAGGTTGATACAGTTGCGGGCATCGTTGGCCACTTTGAGCGCGGAATCCCAGGCATAGGGTTTGAGTTCATTGTTTATATTGTGCATGATCAGCG
>JANXMF010000181.1 GCA_025354795.1 Pseudobdellovibrionaceae bacterium | reverse complement strand
ATCCCGTTCGGTCAGTGTGACCGTAGGGATTCTCCACTCAGCACTGAGCTAAGTTGACCGCAAGTTTTCGCTCACTTCGTTTGCGAAAACTTCGCGGAAGACCGGAATCAGACCAAAACGCGTTTTATGGAGTGTTTTATGGGCTTTTTCAGTGACGGACCGTCACACCCAAAATTGCCAAGTGACTAGAATCTTTCGCCATTGTTTTTCGACACTTAGTTTCACTTTTCCGAGAAACCAAGAAATAAATTGGGGTGACCGACGGGGCTTGAACCCGCGACCCTGGGAATCACAATCCCATGCTCTACCAACTGAGCTACGGCCACCACAACAAAACTGAACGTCCGTTATAGAAAAGGCCCATGCAAAGCGCAATTCATTTTGCGCTTAATAATCGCAGGGTTTGACTAGGTCGCCACTGGCGGGACACAAAATGCGGGCGGCTTGTTCCGGTAACGGTGTGTCTTCGGCCCACTCGCCGTTGCCGTTACAGCGCTGGCGGACGCATTTGACGGTCTTCAGATCGATGCGGCATTTCTTTTCTCCGTCTGGATTGCCGACGCATCTCCAGGCGCATTGGTTGAAGAAACCCTTTGGATTTTCGCAGATCGCGGATTCTTTGGCTGGGGCTTTGCGCTTGGCCACCAAGTCGACACGCGAGGTCCGATCGAGCTCCTTCAGCTTTTCACCACTGATTTTATAGACAGCACCGAAGGAGCCGTGGCGGATGGCCTCCATAACTTCTTCTTCCTTGGCACCAGCAGGCGGCAGTTTGGCGAAGAATTTAGCGCCCTCGCCCTTACTGATTTCGCGCTTGGTCCTTTCATCGAGGCTAGTAAGCACCACTTTGCCCTTGAGCGCCTCCACGGTCGTTTCTAAACTCGACGATTCCTTTTGCTCAATTACAAAATCGGTGCCTCGCACCCCGGCGACCGCAGCCTTGGTTTCGATACGGTAGTAGCTGGTTTTTCCGTTGTACTTTTGCTCGACCTGATTGCGGATTTTGCCTTTGATCAGGCGCAGCAAGGTGCGGCGCGAGGCCTCGACTTGCGAGTCTTTGTACTCTTTGACTTCCAGGGCTGTGTCGGCGTGAACATGAACCTGATTGCCGCCGTTAAACGCTACGATGGCACCGGAATTGGCGCCGGCTTCAAGTGTGTCGCTCTCGTGGACATCGCTGTCTTTGGTCACCACACTCTTGGCGCCATCGGCGTGGACGATGGAAACCGCGCCTTGAATGACCTTCACCCGTCCCACCGCCGAATTGTCCGGAGTCGGTTCAGCGGCCGCTGTTTCGGTGGGAGTGTCTTGCACTACGATCGGCTTGCGTGGACCAGAGCCGGCCACCGGCGGAATCGGACATGCGGCCGTTGCTTCTTCAACAGGCACACAGGTGGGACGCGCACAGCTTCGCACTTTGGTGTCTGCCGGCCCGCATTTTTCGGCGTAAAATTTTATGCCATGCTCGATGCTACAAGGGTCGCAGCCCAGCTTGGGACATTCGCACGGTAGCTCGGCAAAAGCCCGCGCGCCCAGGAACAAAAACAACCCCATCATCCAAACTGCGAAAACATTTTTTGTGTGCATAGTCTTTAGTATAAGCAAAGGCGAAGTGCGACTTCAACTGCAGAAATCATAGCGGCGATTTCACGCGCTCAAATTCCCACAACTTGGACCATTTTAGAAAAACCGAGTAGCCCGCCCCGACCGCGATGATAAAACCCGGCATTCCGTCCAGGAACCCACGCTTCCAAAAATAAGTTTCGACAAATTTCACCCATGGCTTAGTGAGTAGATGAAACAGGCCAAAGCGCTTGCCCTTCTCCCGTAAAAGCTGCGACCCGAGGCCGGAATAGCGGTCATTGGTCTGGACCTGATCACTGAGGTCCTGAAACACCCAGTGCAAAATTGGCTCATGCAGGGGATCAATTTGCACAGCCTCGACCTTTTCATGCAGCGCCGCCGCACTCCACTTGGCACGGCGTCGATCATACAAACGAATCTGCCGGTCGGGATACCAACCGCCGTGGCGGATCCAACGTCCCATATGAAAACTCAGACGGGGAAAGGAATAGGCGTCAGCCACCGGTGCTGTGTCGCTGCTCAACAGTTTTTGCAATTCCTTTTGCGCCTTTTCACTCAAGGCTTCGTCGGCATCAAGACTCAACACCCAATCGGTTTTTGCTAGCTCGGTGGCGCGCGCCTTTTGCGGACCAAATCCGCGCCACTGCTCTTGAAAAACTCGGGCTGCCATATCTTTAGCAATGCCTACGGTGCGATCGCTGCTGCCGCTGTCCAACACCACCACGTCCGTGGCAAAAGGCACGGATTGCAAACAGCGCGAAATGTGCGCTTCGGCGTTGCGCGTGATCACAATCAATGAAAGCGGCGTCATGCGGCCTAGGATTGAAGAACTGGTGATCCTTGTCAAACGCTTTCCTCTCCTCTATGGTTTGGGCGAGGGGGTTTTTATGAACATGTTTAACCGCATACTCCTGCTGCTCGGCTTCATTAGCACACCTTGTTGGGCTTACTACGAAGTGCTCGACACCGGTGAAGTCTTGCCAAAGGGTCAGTACAAATTGACCGGTGAAACCCAGCTCCTCACCAACCCTGGAGGCGTGAATATCGGCGCGATCATCGATGCCGGTTTTCAAGAGGAGTTTGGCGCGCGCGTGATCGCGGGTTTTGGCCGCACCGATTATTTTTTTTCAGGAATGTTCAAGTGGGTGCCAATCCCCGACGTCGAGAATCAACCCGCGCTCGGCTTTAACGCCGGCCTGGTCTTTGGCAAATGGTATGACGCCACCGAACTGACCTTTCGCGCTGAGCCTCTGGTGAGTAAAAAGTTTACCCTCGAAAGCACGACTCTCACGCCTTATGCCTCCACGCCCATCGGCATTCGCCTCCGCAACTCCAACACCCAAGACACCACGACGTACATTACCTGGCAGCTGGCGCTTGGCACCCAAGTACAAGTGGAAAGATGGAAGAATCTGCAATTTATTGGGGAAGTGGGCTTAGACCTGAGCCACAGTTTCTCTTACATTAGTGTAGCTGGAGTTTGGTATTTTGACGATCAGCACGGTTTCGAACTGAAATAAAAAATGGGTGAACCGCAACTACGGTTCACCCACGAAACTTTTAATTCACATCCTTATAATCGGCATCGATCACGTCTTCGCCGTCGGCTTTACCCTCAGTTTTTGCGCCTTCTGCACCCGGAGGGGCGTCTGGAGCCTGACCGCTCGCTTTACTCTTTTCATAAAGCTTCCCGCTGGCTGCATGACTGGCCGCCGTCAAACTGTCGAGCGAGGACTTAAACTCTTCCGCCGTAGCCGTGGTCTTCGTGAGCACCGCTTTTGCCTGATCGATGGCCGTTTGGAGCGGGGGAACATCCTCGGCTGCGAGCTTATCCTTATTGTCACGAATCAACTTTTCAGTTTGATAAACCATATTGTCCAAGTTGTTCTTATGTGAAATCATCTCACGCTTTTTCTTATCGTCATCGGCGTGGAGCTCGGCCTCTTTAACCATGCGCTTGATTTCGTCTTCGTTCAAACCAGACTTCGCGGTGATCTTGATCTGCTGTTCCTTGCCGCTACCCAAATCTTTGGCGGTAACATGCAAGATACCATTAGCATCGATATCAAAGGTCACTTCCACTTGCGGAGTGCCGCGCGGCGCGGGAGGAATTCCCATCAACTCAAAGCGACCAAGCGACTTATTATCGCCCGCCATTTCGCGCTCACCTTGCATTACATGCACGTCGACACTGCTCTGATTGTCGGCCGCGGTCGAGAAAATCTGCGATTTACGCGAGGGAATCGTGGTGTTGCGATCAATCAGCTTGGTCATGACACCGCCAAGGGTCTCGATGCCGAGTGACAACGGCGTCACGTCGAGCAGCAACACATCTTTGACTTCCCCGCCCAGCACTCCACCCTGAACTGCAGCGCCAATGGCCACGACTTCGTCGGGATTGACGGAACGATTGGGCTCCTTACCAAAAAAATCCTTCACGGCTTTTTGAATCATCGGCACGCGTGTCGATCCGCCCACCAACACGACTTCATCAATATCGGAAGCCTTAAGGCCAGCGTCGGCCAAACATTTACGGCAAGGCTCAATCGAGCGTTGCACTAAATCGTCAATCAACTGCTCAAATTTTGCGCGCGTGAGCTTCATGGCCAAATGTTTAGGCCCACTCTGGTCCGCAGTCACAAACGGCAAATTGATTTCCGTTTCCACCGAAGAACTGAGCTCGATTTTAGCTTTTTCCGCGGCCTCTTTGAGGCGTTGCAAAGCCATTTTGTCATTTTTCAAATCGATGCCTTGATCTTTCTTAAATTCGTCGATCATCCACACCAGAATGCGTTCGTCAAAGTTGTCACCGCCCAAGTGGGTATCGCCGTTGGTAGCTTTTACCTCCACGACATTGTCGCCAACTTCCAGTACCGAGACATCGAAAGTTCCTCCGCCAAAGTCGTAGATGACAATCTTTTCGTCGGCTTTTTTATCGAGTCCGTAAGCTAGCGCCGCAGCCGTCGGCTCATTGATAATGCGTTTGACATCAAGACCTGCGATTCGGCCGGCGTCTTTGGTTGCCTGCCGCTGCGCATCATTGAAATACGCCGGAACCGTAATCACGGCTTCTGTGACTTCCTGACCTAAATAGTCTTCGGCCACTTTCTTTAGTTTCCCCAAAATGGCTGCTGAAATTTCCTCGGGCGATACCTTCTTGCCGCGCACTTCGAAGCCCGCGTCGTTGCCGTTTTGCACCACCTTGTAGGGTACGAACTGCAACTCGCTTTTCACTTCTTCCAGGCGGCGTCCGATAAAGCGTTTGGCCGAGTAAATCGTGTTTTCCGGATTGGTCACAGCTTGCCGCTTTGCAATCTGTCCCACCAACTTGTCGCTGTCTTTAGTAAATGCAACAACGGAGGGAGTGGTGCGCGCGCCTTCCTCATTCACGAGGACCTTGGGTGCTCCACCTTCCATGACGGCCACCACTGAATTAGTGGTCCCTAAGTCGATGCCAATTATTTTTCCCATTACCGTCTCCTTTATTGTCTAAGCAAAATTCAATGTGAGTCGGATATTGACCACGTCAAGGTCGCTCGGCGCAAGAGTGACTCATTATGACACATGAGGTTAAAGGCCGAAAAAGCCACTCTTCTCTTTGCCGCCTTTTGACTCGGCGATCTGGCGCAGGAGCTGCTCTTCTTCCTTGCTAAGTTTTTTAGGCATCACGATCTTGAGCACATAAACCAAGTCACCGACACGGGAGCCACGCAGGCTCGGAAGCCCTTGACCGCTCACCTTGACCTGTTGACCGTATTGGCAGGCCTTGGGCACGTGCAGACTCTTCTTACCGCGGAGAGTTTCGATCTCGACTTCGGCCCCAAGCAGAGCTTGAAGGTAACCGATTTCCAATGGGGCATAGAGATTTTCGCCATCGCGTTCGAAGCGCGGATCCGGGCGCACCCGGAGTTCGACGAAGAGATCGCCTGCCGGACCACCGCGAATTCCGGATTCACCTTCGCCGGTTAGGCGCAGCTGAGTTCCGGAATCGACCCCGGCCGGAACTTTGACCAAGAGTTTGCGCTCGACCGCCGCGCGACCAGCGCCTCGGCAGGTTTTGCAGGGGTTGGTAATGACCGTTCCCCGGCCACGGCATTGCGGACAGGTGGAGGCCATCGAAAAAAAGCCTTGAGAACGGACGATCTGGCCACGGCCGCCGCAACCCGAACAGGTTTCGGCTTTGCTTCCCGCTTGCGCGCCTGAGCCTTGGCAGGTTTTGCAATTGTCTTCACATTGGAACTCAATCGGATTTTCGATTCCTGTGATCACATCTTTGAGTTCGATCTCCATAACGTAGCGCAGATCCGCGCCGCGACCGGGTCCGGTGCTGCTGCCACCGCGTCTACGGTCGCCGCCTGATCCTTGGCCAAAAAAATCGCCGAATATATCGCCGAAGGACTCAAAAATATCGCCCACATCCTGAAAGTGCGGACCGCCACGGCCGCTGGCTCCGTCGACCCCCTGGTGGCCAAAACGGTCAAAGCGGGCGCGCATTTCGGGATTGCTAATGACTTCGTAAGCACGCGCGGCCTCTTTGAATTTGTCTTCGGCCTCTTTATTGCCGGGGTTCTTGTCCGGATGGAACTGCATGGCGAGTTTGCGATAGGCCTTTTTGACCGTGTCCGCGTCCGCGTCACGGGCTACCCCTAAGATTTCATAATAATCACGTTTCACTTGCGTCTCCGAAACCTGAATTATGGGGTTTTAACGGCAATCGTCAAGCTTATTGGGATTCGTTTAAGCGATCTTTAAGGGCCTGAATACGTCGATCTATGTCGCGAATCGCCTCTTCGTTAGTTAGGGATTTACGCAAATTTTCTAGAATCGGAATGCCCATTTTCGCTTGTCCGGCTTTCGAATAAAGCCTGGCGGCCAGGAGCGACAACCAATAGGGTGCTCCCGCCTGTTTGGCGCGCTCCAACAGTTCCGCTGCGTGCACTAAATCGTGGCGATCAAACAGATAATGGTAGGAGGCCCGGTAAAGCAAGCTCCAGTCTGTTGGGTAATTTTCAATCCCGCGATCAAAAATAATTTTTGCACCTTCATAGTCCTCAACTAGCACCGAAAGCATAACGGCGCCCAGGAGGTAGGGAACCTTAAAGCGAGGGGCCAGCTTTGTAACCGCATCCAGCATTTTAAAGCCCCAGGAGTTGTCACAAAACTTATTGCGAGGGGTTGCGATGCCGTCGATGGCCTGGGGAATGGGCTGCGCCGCTGGCGCTCCTAAATAGGCCTGGCAGGCGTCCGAATCCTGAATCCAGCGCAGCCAAAGCGAGTCGGCAACCGATTCGCGGAATCCGAAATGAAACTGCTCAATATATTCGGGAGGCGGATTCAGATAGCGCCGGGTTTCGGTCACGCCTAGGGGGCTGCCGCGACTCAAAAGCGCAGTGAATCCAAAAAGTATAAGGGACACAAAAATTGAAAGGGCGGGAGTTTTGCGTTCCAGATTGACCCCAAAAATAAAAAGGGTAGCTCATGCCACCCTTTTTCTAAAGCAATTTTCGAAAGGCTATAAAACTATGGCAAGCCATTAACCGTATTTAGCAAAGTTTTATTTTGGTCCAGCGTCCACGCGTCTTGAAGAGGATTTGCACCGCCCGAGATGTCGGCATTCGCGAGGGCTAGGAAAGTAGTGTTTGCTGTTACTGCAGCCGCGACCGCAGCCGGAGCGATTGGCGTCTGATTCACAGCACAGATACTAGGCATACCAGCTGCGGTGCAGTAAGCGGCCGTATTGATGTTTGCGGCGTCACGGGGAGCGCCCGCGTAGTTCACCGGCAACACGATGGCATTGTCACCGCTAAAACCGTGTTCATAGCGATAATTACCTGAAGGCTGGTAGCCTACGGTTCGAAATCCAGACACATACATCTGCCACTCCTGCTGGAAGGATCTTTCCGCTGTAAATAGTGCCGAGAGGTCGGCTTTTGCCTCAGCCTGCTTCGACTTAGCCGTAAAGCGCTGGAAGTTGGGAATTGCAATAGCAGCCAAGATTCCGATGATGGCCACAACCACCATAAGCTCGACAAGAGAGAAGCCCTTGTCATTGCGCAGTGACACCTTCATAAATTTCCTCCAATTACGTTCGTAAAATGTTCGTTCATTAACTCTATCTATTAATCGTGCCAAATCTTAGTGGAAAAGGAAAGGCGAGCTGTAAATGTTTTGCGAATATGACTTAAGTTGGGTCACCGGTGTCCGCTTTTGAAACTTGGACGCGCGCTCGGGAAAAGGCTATAACCAGACTATGAGTCAAAATAAGCCGTGGTCCGGCGAGCCCGAGGGCGACGAACTCGTTGTCACCAAAACCCGGCCGCAGGCAGACAAACCGCCCCTCTATCGAGTCATTCTCTTGAATGATGACTTTTCGCCCATGGAATTCGTCATTCTGGTGCTGAAGAAATTCTTTATGAAGAGCGATGCCGAGGCCAATCGGATCATGTTGCAAGTCCACACCGACGGTGCCGGGCTCGCGGGAATTTATACCTTTGAGGTAGCTGAGACTAAGGTCTATTCCGTCAATGAGTTTTCCCGGAGACATAAGCATCCACTTAAGTGTATAATGGAGAAAGAATAGGGGAATCCACAGATGCTTGACCCAAAGCTCGAACGAATCCTCAACCAGCTCATCGAGTCGGCACGTCTCAAACGCTACGAGTTTGTCAGCCTCGAACATGTGCTGCTCGCGCTTAGTACGCGCGACGAGGAAACCCAAGAAATTCTGGAAGCTTGCGGTGCCGATCTGAGTCTGCTGACTCGTAAACTTGAAGAGTTTATCAAGTCCCACTGCCCGGAGGTCGCCGCCGAGATTCCGCAAAATGATCCGGAATGGCGTCCTGAACTGACGATGGCATTTCATCGTCTGTTACAACGCGCGGCTATTCAAGTGCAAAGTGCGGGACGCAAAATGGTCAAGAGCGGGAATCTGCTGGTGGCGTTATTTCATGAGACCGATTCTTACGCCCGCTACTTTCTTGAGGAACAGGGCGTTTCGCAATTTGACATTATCGAGCATATCTCTCACGGTGTGGCCCGCGTCCCCATGCGTGAAAATGAGGGTGAAGTCGGAGCCGACGGTTTGCCAAAAGACAAAGCCTCCGCTGCAACCGCGGCACTCGCCACCTATTGCACCAATCTCAATGAAAAGGCCCGGGCCGGAAAGACCGACCCCCTTGTCGGCCGCGAGGATATTCTTGATCGCATGATGCAGGTTCTTTGCCGCCGCAGTAAAAACAATCCGCTGCTCATCGGGGAATCGGGCGTGGGTAAAACCGCCATCGCCGATGGTTTGGCGCTGCGGATCACCCAGAACCAAGTGCCGGCCAAACTTTGGGACCGCGTGATTTATTCCTTGGACATGGGTTCGCTGCTCGCGGGCACCAAGTACCGCGGTGATTTTGAAGAGCGCCTGAAAAATGTCGTTAAAGAAATCAAGAATCAAAAAGGCGCGGTGCTCTTCATTGACGAAATCCACACGCTGGTCGGTGCCGGCGGCACCAGTGGCGGCGCGATGGATGCCTCAAACTTATTGAAACCCGCTCTCGCGGACGGCAGCCTGAGCTGCATTGGTTCAACGACCTTTAAGGAATACCGTACCCATTTCGAAAAGGACCGTGCGCTCGCACGCCGCTTTCAAAAAATTGACGTGAGCGAACCAAGCGTCGAGCAGACGCTTGAAATTTTGCGCGGGCTTAAGAGCCGCTTTGAAGAATTTCATCACGTCACCTACACCGATGAGGCACTAAAGGCCGCGGCCGAGCTTTCCGCTAAACATATTCAGTCGCGCCATCTGCCCGACAAAGCCATCGATGTCCTGGACGAAGCCGGCTCGCGCGCCCGTACCTTTGCCACCACTCCGGAGCTGATCGCTTTAGGCCTCGACGACATCGAAACCACTGTCGCCAAAATGGCCTCGGTACCGGTGAAGTCGGTGAACTCAGGCGACCGCCAAAAACTAAGAGATTTGGACAAGCAGCTCAAGTCGGTAATCTTCGGCCAAGACAAAGCCATTCACAAAGTTGTCGCCGCCATCAAAATGTCGCGCACGGGCTTAGGCCGCGAACATAAGCCCATCGGCAGTTATTTATTTGCCGGCCCCACAGGTGTGGGTAAAACCGAAGTTTCCAAGCAATTGGCAGAACTTATGGGCATCACGTTTTTACGCTTCGACATGAGCGAATACATGGAAAAACACGCCGTCAGCCGATTGGTCGGAGCGCCTCCCGGCTACGTCGGATATGAAGAGGGCGGATTGTTGACCGACTCGATCGTAAAAAATCCGCATTGCGTGCTGCTGATCGACGAAGTCGAAAAGGCCCATCCGGATCTCGTCAATATCTTGCTGCAAGTGATGGATTCCGGCCGCCTTACGGATTCCAATGGGCGGACGGCCGATTTTCAGAATGTAGTTTTGATAATGACCTCGAATGCCGGCGCATTTGAGGCAGCGAAAGGCGGAATCGGGCTGGTCCCGGACAAGAGCGCCACAATCTCGTTGGATATGATTAAAAAAACCTTCCGTCCGGAATTCGTCAATCGGCTGGATGCGATTGTTGAATTCCAATCTCTGGATAAACCGCTTTTGCTTCAGGTCATTCGCAAATTTATCTCGGAACTTGAAGCTCAGCTGCTGAAAAAGACTATATCGATGGAGGTTTACCCAGACGCCATTGATTGGCTCTATGAAAAAGGCTTTGAGCCGGCGTACGGCGCTAGGCCCTTCGCGCGCGTGATTGACGAGCATATCAAACGTCCGCTGGTCGACGATATTTTGTTTGGCAAATTGCAAAACGGCGGCCGAGTCACGGTTAGCGTGGTGGCGGAACAGATTAAAATCGACACTTATAGTTTAGAAGAGATGCAGAAGCCGCGCAGTATACCTGGACGTAAATCGCACGCTTTGTCGGGGAAGACTTAGGGGAGAGCACCATCATTTTGAGCGCATTTTATTCCAGTGCCCGCAATTCCAACCCCTAAGCACTCCGCGGCTCCGACCGCCCCGCCCGAAACGCCTGAAACGACTCCGCTTGCGCGGCGGTCAAAGGCTCCTTCCAAAACGATGGCATCTCTTTCCAAGGCCGCACCAAAATCCCAGACTCCAAAGAAGGATGCAACTCCTCATAAGTTTTCACCACCCCATCCGTCAGGCGGCGATTTACATCGCGGCGCTGGAGCTCGCGCGGATGGTCCACGCCCAGAGCTCCGAGCAGTTCGACGAAATGATGTACGGTCTCGTGATGAAAGCGATAGACGCGCTCAAGCTTGGACGGAACATGCAAGCCCTTCATGAGCTCGAGATTGCTAGTGGCGACGCCGGTCGGGCACTCGTTGGTGTTGCAGCGCAGAGCCTGGATGCAGCCCATGGCGAGCATCATGCCGCGGGCGCAATTCACCATGTCCGCGCCCAGCGCGAGTTTTTTCAGTATATCAAAAGACGTGAGCACTTTGCCGGCGGCGATCACGCGAATCTCCTCGCGTAAGCCGAAGCCAGTGAGGGCGTCGACCACGAACGTCAGGCCCTCCTCAAGGGGGGTGCCGACGTGATTGGTGAATTCCAGCGGAGCCGCGCCGGTGCCACCCTCCCCGCCATCGACGGTAATAAAATCGGGGCGAATACCGGTTTTAACCATGGCTTTGCAAATAGCCAGGAATTCATGGCGCGAACCCACGCAGAGCTTAAACCCAATGGGTTTACCGTCACTCAACTCCCGTAATTTCCGGATGAACTGCAACAACTCGACCGGGGTCGAGAACGCCGCATGCGCGGCCGGCGAAATCACATCCTTGCCCATCGGCACTAAACGAATTTTGGCGACTTCCGCGTTCACTTTTTGCGCTGGTAAAATGCCGCCCTTACCGGGTTTTGCACCCTGGGAGAGCTTGATCTCGATCATTTTCACATTGGGTAGCAACGCCCGCTCGCGAAATGCCTCTTCATTAAAGCGGCCGTCGGCGGAGCGGCAGCCAAAATAACCCGTGCCGATTTGCCAAGTCAGATCGCCGCCTAAAAGATGATACGGGCTAATACCACCTTCGCCGGTGTTGTGAAAAAAATGGCCCTTCTTAGCGCCCAAATTCAGCGCCGAGACAGCGGCGGAACTCAAAGCGCCATAACTCATCGCTGAAATATTCATTACGCTGGCGGAATAAGGCTGTCGGCATTCCGAGCCGCCCACGGTGACACGCACATCTTGCATACTCAAGGCTTTCGGTATGATCGAATGATTGACCCACTCGTAGTGCTCCATGTGCACGTCGAGCTGGGTGCCAAACGGCTGAGTTTGGGTTTGGCCCTTGGCGCGCTGGTAAACTAGCGAGCGCAACTCGCGCGGGATCGGGCGCCCGCTCTGATTGCTTTCGACGAAATACTGCTGGAGTTCGGGGCGAATGAGCTCAAAGAAATAGCGGAGATTTCCAATGATCGGGAAATTGCGCCGAATCGCTTGGCGATTTTGCGCGATATCGTTAATGCCAACCAGAAACAGCGGCACCAAGATCACCAGTGACCAAAGCAGCGGGGGCCAAAACCAACTGACTATCCCTACAACGAGAAAGGAAACAAATGAAATTAGGTAAAATTCACGACGCACGCGGATCTCTCCCTCATTTAATTCCTTATCGGCAGGGACTTGACAGAATGAAAGACGCGCCTCAACTTAGTCTTCTACACCCGACTAAAGGAGGGTCTAAACCATGTATGCTTTTTTCAAGCGCATGTTCTTGTTCGCGATCGTCAATGTCCTTATCTTAATTACACTTTCATTCGCCTTTGAGGTGATCACGAGCCTATTCGGCCTACGTCTGGGTGTGGAGCCTACGGTTTGGCTCTTCTATGGATTCATAGGAATGGGCGGCGCCTTTCTCAATTTAGCAATGTCACGCGCGATCGCCAAATGGACTATGGGTGTGAGGGTAATTGATCCGCAGACCACCGATAGCAATGAGCAGCGCTTAGTGGAAATGGTGCATCGCTTAGCACAACGGGCGCTACTGCCGGCGCTACCTGAAGTCGGGATTTACGATGGTGAGGAAGTCAACGCGTTCGCCACCGGGCCGACTAAAGCACGAGCTTTGGTGGCCGTCAGCACTGGACTCTTAGGGCGCATGGACCAGACCGCGGTCGAGGGTGTTCTGGGTCACGAAATCACTCACATCGCCAACGGTGACATGGTGACCATGACGCTCGTTCAAGGTGTTATTAACACCATGGTTTTGATTGCGGCACGAGTTTTGGCCAATCTCATCGCCGGTCAAGCGGAGGAGCGCTCGCGGCCGATGTTGTATATGGTGGTATTTTACGGGCTGCAGTTTATTTTGAGCCTCTTTGGCAGCATCGCGGTTTGTTATTTTTCCCGCGCCCGGGAATTCCGTGCCGATGCGGGCGGCGCGCGTTTGGCCGGACGCGAGCGCATGCTCGCGGGCTTACGTTCCCTGCGCTCAGTGTATGGACAGGTAGACGATGCCCATCCCTCACTCGCGACGCTTAAAATTTCGGGGCATGCGACGAGCATGCTGGCCACGCTGTTTTCGACTCATCCTCCGCTTGAGGAGCGGATCCGGCGGCTTGAAACCGCGGCGTCGTTTTGATTGCGCGCCTCTTCGCTAGCGCTGTTCGCGCTCATAATTGTTGGTTGTCATTCGTCCCCCCTGCGCGGGCCGGCCGATGCAACGCTCGAAATCGAGGCCGGCTGGTTGCGCGATTACAAATGGGCACTTGGCCACGCTCATGAAAACCTACCTAGGGCTTGCGTTATTTTTAAGGACTTAGCGGCCACCGCTCGCTTTCCCGCCCACGATTTGGCGCAGGTGCGGGCGCTCGAAGCTTGCCCCGGTGAAACTTTTGCAAGTTTTAACCGGGCACAACTGCCCAGCTGGATGCAAGGTTTGGCTCTTGATGCGCTTTTGTCGAGAGCCGCGGCTCGTGCCGATAAGAACGCTGAGATGGATCTGGCCGCCGAAAAAGCCAAACAGAAAATGCCCCAGAGTGAAAAACTAAAATGGATGGGGTTAGCGCTGAAACGCGCGGGCGATCTCGAGCGCAAGGATAAACAACAGAAATTTAACCTTATGGTTTACGCGATGGCCCCACGCTTGAATCCCAAGCCGGGCAGCAGTGGGGCGGACCTGTTGAATATCGCGGGCGATTGGCGCCAAGCCCGGGAATTTGAACACGCGCGCGAATTTTACCAAAAGGTTTTAAGTCATGAACACGCCAGCACCGATGAGAAAATCCAAGCCCTAAAGGGGCGGCGCCAGAGCTATAGGAACGCCCGTCAAAACGAAAAGCATTTGGCGGCGGCGCAAAGCCTGATTGATTTTCTTAAACCTCTTCCGACCAAGATCGGCGCCTATTATGAAGCGCAAGTCTATCGCGCCCGCGCGCTATGGACGTTGGGGCGCAGCACGGAAACCAAAACCATACTCTCGCGACTGGAACGCGCGATGAAAGGCAAGGCCTCGCGCGCGGAACTCTATTGGCTCAAGGGCCGCATGGCGGAAGAGAATCAAGATTTCGCCGCTGTGTCTAAGAATTCCGCGTTGGCTTTGAAGGAGCATTTTTCCGATCCGGATTTGCGCGACAAAGTGATGTGGTACAACGCCTGGAACGAACGCCGGCAAAGCCATTGGTCCAACGCCATTGCGGCGCTCGACGAACTAGGGCAAAAAACGCAGCAGGATTTCACTCGCCAGCGCGTGCAGTACTGGCTCGGTAAGACTTACGCCGACAACCATCAAGAGATTGAAGCCCAAACCGTGTGGCATGATTTGGTTGAGCAAGATCCGCTCGGCTATTATGGATTGCTGGCGCAACGTGAGCTTAGACAACCCATTTCGCTGCCAAAAGGTGCGGCAGGAGCGTTACCGACTTCGGTCTCTCCCCTTCCTTTGGATGAAACTCTCGCTCGCTGGTTGGCGAACCTCGATGAAAGAGATGCGCTCAATGATTACCTAGATGAAGTTTCACTAGCTTATCATAAAAGCCCGCAGCAAAACGACGAGGCCTGGGTTATTATTTTTAAGAATTATGCACGCGCGGGCCTCTACACCAAACTGTTTGAAAGCCTGGGCGGACTAACGCCCCAGCAGCGTGTGGGCATTTTCGCGCGCCATCCGGATTTACTCTTTCCACGGCCTTGGAATGCCGAGGTTAAAGCCGCGGCTACGCAATTCGGGGTCGACGAGAGTTTAATTTATGCGATCATGCGCCAAGAGTCCGCGTTCGATCCCCGCGCCCGCAGTCCGGCGGATGCTTTTGGTTTGTTGCAGTTGATTCCGGAAATTGCCGGAACGATTGCACGTAAATACCATGAGCCGTTTAAAAACATGGATGATTTATATGATCCGCAGACCAACATCAATTTGGGCGCGGCTCATTTGAAGAACCTCTTTCACCGCCATCAGAACCGTTTCATTCTTAGCGTCGCGGCCTACAATGCCAATGAAAATGTCATCAGAGCTTGGCTGAAGGCGCGCTACCGTGGCAATGCGCTCGAGTTTATCGAAGAGATCCCTTATGACGAGACCCGGGCTTACGTACGGCTGGTGATGCGCAATCTGATCTTTTATAGTTTGCTCAAGAGTCCGTCGGGCACGCTGGTTTTTCCGGAATGGGTGTTGAAGCTTGACCCCGCGCCTTAACTTCACACAGAGTTGACAATGGGTTGACAAAGCACCGGGTGGGCACGGCTAGAATCAAAGGGAATGAAATATCATCTGGGATTTTCGAGCCGAGGCCTCAGCCCTACCTTGTGCCACAATGGCCGAGTTGGCGCTGGCGTTTAACCCCTGAAGGGTGCCGCGCAGATCCTTGTGACAGATATTGTAGTCCGCGCGCATAACTTCATCCTCCTCATTTCTGGCTGAAGTGCGATTTTCAGGCTATGGTTTTAACTACACAAATATTGTTTGTACCGTTACGGGGCGCTCATTGACCTGGCACTCGTTGAGAAGAAGCTCAGTTTTCGCAACTTTCACGCCGGCGTCTCAATCTGAGACGGTCGTCGACGGTTTAGACGAAACCCTAAAAAATATGCGAATTCGCGCCGGCGACCAAGATTTAATCTAAGAGATTTCAATGATTTACATTGGCATCGGGCTTGCTCTTCTTAGCTGTAGAACCAAGGAGTGCCCCGCCATGAAAGCCGTTATGAATCGCAAGCTCGCACTGCATCTGATGTTACTGTGCGCCATTCAGTGGTACGCGCAATACGACTTCGTCAGCGAGAGCGAGGACTACTCCTCCCAGGTGAAGGAAAAGAGCACGCTCACCACAAAGGGCCGCACCACGGTTTTAGGTAAACCAGTTCCGACTAAAAGTCAGCCCGAAAAGGAAGTCGAAGTCTTGATGAACGACCCCGCCATCTCATCGGCCTGGGGTTTAAAAATGACCGATTCGCAGCGCGCTTGGCGTATCACCCGCGGCAGCCGCGACATCGTTGTCTGCATCATCGATACCGGCGCCGACATGACCCATCCCGATCTGGTTAAAAACTTCTGGGTCAACAAGGGCGAAAGCGGCAAAGACAAACACGGCCACGACAAAGCTAAGAACGGCATCGACGACGACGGCAATGGCTTTATCGACGACGTGCATGGCTGGAACTTCGCCGGCAACAACAACAGACTCGACGACGTTCATGGCCACGGCTCGCATATCGCGGGCATCATCGGCGCTGAAGGCGGGAACGGCATCGGCATCAGCGGAGTTTCGCCCAAAGTCAGTATGATGATCCTCAAATATTACGACCCGCTCGGCAATGACCTCAATAACTTGGTCAACACCGTTAAGGCCATCGACTATGCCGTGAAAATGAATTGCAACATCATCAATTATTCCGGCGGAGGCGTGGCCCCCAGTGTGGAAGAACGCGCCGCCATTGATCGCGCTAATAAAAAAGGCATTTTATTCGTGGCCGCAGCCGGAAATGAACGGAGCAACTCGGATCTGCGCAAATATTATCCCGCCGATTATGGCCTGCCTAATATTCTCTCGGTCACCGCCATTGACCGCTTTCAAAACGTCCTTCCGAGTAGTAACTATGGCGAGCAAACCGTGGACATCGCGGCGCCGGGTAACGATATCATTTCCACCCTTCCCAACGGTCAATACGGCTATATGACCGGCACTTCGCAAGCCACTGCCTTCGCCACCGGGGTTGCGGCTTTAATCATGGCCAACAATACGCAGTTGCGTAAGGCCGATGTGATCCGCAAATACATCACGCAGACGGGTGACAGCGATGAACATTTGGCTGGCAAAACCCGCTGGCGCAAACGTTTAAATTCGTATAAGGCGCTTGCGATTCATGATTCTGACTTAGACTTCACCGGCGTGCGCGTTGACAACGCCGCCAACTTCAAGAAGCTCGAATTTTCTTCGGACCAGGCCGCGCGCCGGGCACTGGAAGACGAACAGGCGCAGCCAGAAACTCGCATCTCCTCGTTCGCTAAGAAAATTTCCAGCCATTTGGGAATCAAACCGGTTAAGGTCGAAGTGACAGCCGCCGCCGCAAACGACTAGGTTGAAAATTTTACCTAGGGGCGGCCGCAAATTGTCATTTTCCTGCTTGCGTGCCAGCCTATAATGCTATATAACGCATATAGTCAATTCATTGGAAGAGGAGACTTAATGCCGACCTACCCTGCCTTGCTTCAACTGGTTCTTTTTGTTTTGAGTTTCTTTTCGCTTTCGGCGCGTGCCGAGCTCATTTCGACTTGTGAATTCAGCGGAAAGCTAGTTTTGCAACAAGACGCTCAAATTTATTGCGACGGCGATCTTAGATTCGCGCCACAGAGCAAGATTGTGACCTTAGGGCATGACCTCACCATTGTGGCTTATGGAAACTTGCTATTGAGCGAGCCGGGCGACGACGTGGGCGTAGTTATTCAAGCTTTTGAGGACCGTTCCATTGGCCGATCGTCAGGCTCTATCTTGGTTTTTGCTCTCACGCCCATTGGTAAATGGACGATTGATAACCAGGCGGCAACGGTTGACGATACCAGTGGTAAGGTTAGCTTTGAATTTGTGGCACTAGTTAAAGCAAACTATGAGCAAGAAGTCCTCGGAAATGACGGAATTCAAGTGAGCATGATCTTGGATGGCAAGAGGGTCGCGCTGCAAGCACCCGCCTATAAGCTCTAAGAGCGCCTCCCATCGATAAATCTTATATGTGAGCGGCATCAATTTTGAACCTACCCAAATCAAATGTCGTAAGGAAGCGACTGGTTGAAGGTACGGAGGCCGCATTGACAATTTTCCGCTCTTTTTGCCGACAAATGACGGCGCTCGCTATCGCGGCAATGCTGATCGTCGCGAGTTCATCTTCATATGCAGGGGGAAATAGCGAAACCTTACGACCCCCAGACATAATGCTCACCTACCCCAGCGACGGCGTGAATCGAGCCATGCAGCCCGTAATTCAGGGGCCGTTAACGCTCGACGGCAATCATGATCAAAAAGATATCGTCGGCATCTGGCCTTCCTCGGCAGGATTTCAGCGCGGAGGCGAAGAATGGATTCAGTATTATCTGCAACCCAATATGAAATTGGGCGTCAGCTTCACCAACAACTATAAGTTCGTACTGACCGCAAGCGATCCATTGTCTCACCAAAGAATGGTTCCTGACGGCTGGTACTTGCTGCAAATGGCTGTATTGAAACCGCAACTCAACCAGGCGCTGGATTTCCATCGTGAAGCCGGCCTGCCGAAAAAACCCGGACCTTACGAACGCTTCGTGACCTCCGCTTCGGTTTTTGTTGAGGTTTCCGGAGGTCAGATCAACGATAAGGAAATCACGCTTAAGTTTCCAAATCTGACCGTCACTTCGCTAATGAATCACCTATATATAGAGCTAAGCCCCTTGGCGCGGGACTGCGGAACACAGCCAAACATCTATCCTTGCATCAACTTTAAAGCCGACGGTAAGCCCGATCCGATCAACAGCGAAATTCAGGTGCTGCCTGGATATAAACCTTATTTAATTGATATGCCGTTTCTACCTTCACAGGAAGGCTCCCAGCGCTCCGGAAAGCGCGTCGATGCGAGCGAGGTATTTGGAACCGAGAACCTACGCAAGTTTATCGCGAAAACCAAATTGCTTCAGGGTGAATCCGATCGCGGCATCTCTGTTGGCCAGTTTGTGCAAGACAACAAGCTTCAATACCTTTCGATCCATGACCCCGGGCTGATGGCGCTTGGCCGCACTTGGTTTCCCGGCGACGCTGCCACGGTCTCTATTAAACAATTGATCGAGCGGCCTGGGATTGGTTCGATGATCTTTCCGGCCGCGTCACACAAGCTCTATCCGCTCCTTTGCTATGCTTTGTTTCGGCAAAATGAGGGCTATGCGGCGCAAAGCGCGACCGCAGGTGCAATGACCGGCAACTGGCTGAATTACTGCTCCCATCAGCCAGACAAGGTCATGCGCTTGAGTCGAGTCACCCATGTGATGCAATTCGACGAGAGTGCTGCCCAACCGCTCTTTGCCCAGGCCATGAAGTTTGGTTTACAAGCGAATTTTATGGTGAGCCGCAGTCATTCCGATGACAATTCTGTAAGCTTTAATCCGTTGGCTTCGGTGTTTAATTTGGTCGAGTCGTTCGGCGTTCCGCTCAGCGCCGCGGGTTTCCACTACACGGTCAGCGCTTCCAATGGGATCTCGACCTCAGAGAGTAGCAGCGGCTCCGAACTGAAAACGCTAGATTTCAATATGATTGGAATGGAATTCCCAGTGTTGCGCGCGCGCCGGTGCCTGGAAATCAAACCCTTGCCAAACTCAGGGGTATTTTGGGATGCGCGCCCCGAGGCCAAACACAATGGCCTTTATATTTGTCTGGATGAGAGCCGCGAAAGTTTTAGAGGCGGTGAGGTCTACAGTCATATTTATGATCACCCCGGTAACACTTCAATCATTGACGCCAGTAGTGCCTTGGCTCAGGCCGTAAACGTATCGCTCCAAGGCGACCGGGAAATCTCCACCTTTTACTATCGGGTGCGGGGGGCGCTGACGCCCCATCATAACTCAAAAATACGTCCGTTCGACATGCTCGCCTCTGCCCAAGCCATGTTCAATGCCACACCGCTTGCGAATAGCAACTTGATCGTCAATCCTATCGATTTTTACAGAGCCGATGCCCCTTCAATGGTGCAAAGAGTGGTTGGTGATGCGGCCCAACATTTCATGCAAGACGGAGTGGCACCCTAGTTGCGCCGACCAAACTGAATTTGTATAGCTAGGGCGAGAAAAAAGAAGGCCGCGCCAACTCCCACCATGTTGCGAAACACGGGCAACACCAGGCCGAGTGCCATCATCACCACTGCAATCACCAGTGGTAACTGCCACACCCTTAAAAAACGCCGCTCGCGCAAAATCGGCGGCCGCCGCGTCGGCTTGTCCATCGCCAAAAAATTCTCAGGCGAAGTGATAACCAGCGCGCCGAGCGCTTGCACTTCGGCAATCCGCTTCTGCGCGACATCGTCCGTTGGCATCAGCTTTAACATTTGGGCGTACTGCGCGCCCGCGAATGGTAAACTGCGCTCGCGCTGAGCCACACGCAAAAAATCGGAATGGACGGAATCGTCACTGTAATGGGCAATCACCTTTTTCCACGCCGCCGCTAGTTCCTTCGAGCGCGGAAGTCCCCCTTCAGTCGCAAGCACAGCAGTGGGCCGCGAGTGAATGGGAACGCCGATGAGTTCCGCCTGCAAATCCACATCGGGCAGGGACAACCAAAAGCGCGAATGGCATTGCACGCATTCGAAGCGGGGCTTGGCTTCCTTGACGTCGTTCATTTGCACCAAATAAAGCTTGCGGCAATGCGGGCAGCGCACGCGCATGGATTCGGACAAAAAGGGCGTCCGTTCCATTTCATTTTTAGAGATTTTTTCTTCGATACTATTCACAGGCTGCGTGACTCCCATCCTTGGATATCTTAGCGTAGGGGCAATGGTACCTCTTCTTGCTATTCTATCAGGATTGCTTTTTGGCACAAGCTATATTCCCTTTCCGCCATGGGCCGCTTTTTTTGCACTTGTTCCATTATGGTTTTGTTGGCTGCGTGAAAAATCACTAGTGCGGATTTTCTGGACTGGTTGGATCACGCAATTTGTGTTCACTGCAGTGGGCTTTAACTGGGTCGCTTATACGGTCCATGAATTTGGCCATTTGCCTTGGATCCTAGCTATCGGCACGCTGTTTTTATTTTGTGCGTTGGCGAATATTTGGGTTCCATTCGTGGGGATTGCATGGGCCTACTTTTGCCGCCGATTGCAGTTGCGAGAGGCCGCCAAAATCTGGTCTTTGGTTATTTTCATGTGCGTCGCGGAGCGCGTGATGCCGATGATTTTTGATTGGCATATGGGCTACGTTTGGCTCTGGTGGCGACTTCCGGGCTTTCATCTGGCCGACATCATCGGCTTTATCGGCTTGAGCAATATCGGCTGGGTCTTACATGGCTTATTTTTGCACGCGGCCGTTCAGTGGCAGGCCCAACGCCCGTGGGGGAAAGCCGCCGTCACTCCGTTGCTGCTGATTTTATTAATCAATTTAGTGGGCTTTTGGCACGGGCGCGAGAGTGTCCATAATGATGCTCGGCTTAAAGTGCTTATGGTCCAACCCAATATTGGCAATCAAGAAAAACTCCAGGCGGAACAAGGGCCGGCGTTTCGCGACACGGTCATCAATCAATTTGTCAGTCTGACGGCGAAAGGCCTCGAGGCCAGCGGACCGGTGGACTTCGCGGTGTGGCCCGAAACCGCCTTTCCCGAACTCATCGAGGATCCGCAACTCAGTTTTGGCTATGCCCGAAAATTAAAAACCAGAATAATACAAATGCACAGCAAGCTCATCACCGGAGGCTACTCGCGCCAGATCGGCACAGGGCGCATCACCAACTCGTTCTTTATCTTGGATGAACACGGCGCCTGGCTGGTCCCGCCATATCACAAAACCGTGTTGCTCGCGTTTGGAGAATACATGCCGTTCGGCGATTGGCTGCCCTTTTTGCGCCAACTGATTCCCGAAGTCGCCGATTTTGGTCGCGGCCAGGGCCCGACGGTGTTGACGATAGGTGGACTTAAGATCGGCGCGCAGATTTGCTACGAAGGTTTGTTTGATTGGTTTGCACGCCGGCAGGCCCAGCAAGGTGCGCAGGTGTTGGTAAACTTAACCAACGATTCTTGGTACGGCACGTGGGAGCAGCCGTTTCAACACGGCTTTATGACTCTCGCCCGCGCGGTGGAAGTGCGGCGCCCGCTGGTACGCTCCACCAACACAGGTCTTTCGACCGTAGCGCTCGCTTCGGGGGATATTATGGAGCTGTCGCCTTTACATGCGGAGTGGTTCCATTTATATGAAGTGCCCTATGCCACCCAGCCGCCTGAAACGCTGTTTATGACTTGGGGTTATTGGTTGATCCCTACGCTGCTATTTTTAGCGATTGCGGTTTTAGTATGGAGAGGCCGGAAAGAATTATGACGAATTTAGATTGGGATGAGATTCTATCGCGCTTAGCGGACCTCGCCACCAGCCAAGGTGCGCGTGAACGTTTGCGCCACTTGCAGCCGCTGCCCTCGCAAGGCGAAGCTGAACAAAGTTTTTTTGAAATCGCCGAAGTGATGGGGATTTTATCATTGGGCCGAAGGCCTTTTATGGAAAGCCTCGATCTCTTTTCCACCTGGCACACCCGCCTGAGCAAAGCGGCCACCTTGAAAACCCTCGAACTTAAAGATCTCAGGCACTTTTGTTTGGAGTTGCTGGCCCTGCGCGAAGTTCTAAAGGAACACACTTCACCTTGGGCCGCGTTTATCGTGACGGCACTAATGGACGCCACCGAGCCGCTTTCGTTTATTGACCAGATTATGACTCCGGAAGGCGATATCCGCAACGACGCCAGCGAAACGCTTTACCAACTGTTTCAAGAGAAGGCCCACATCGTGCGCCAAACCCAAAACATGCTCGACCGTTTGATACGGCAGCACGAAATGGAGCCAGTGCTTCAAGATCGCTACGTCACCAATCGCGAGGGCCGCTGGGTCCTCCCCGTCCGTAGCGGCAAACAGCACAGCTTGGAAGGCATCATCCATGCTTCGAGTCAAAGTAAACAAACAGTATTTATGGAGCCAAAGGAAATCATTCCGCTAAACAATCGCCTCAGCCAAATCGAAGTCGATATGGAAGAGGAGATCGAGCGTTTGTTGCGCCACCTGAGCGAATACCTATTGGGGCGCATCGGCGAATTTGAAAGTGCCCGCCATTTGCTGCTTAGCTGCGACATCCGCTTCGCACAGGCCCAATTGGCGGCTCATATGCAGGGTGTGCCTTGCGTATTCGACCCCACTGAAATTAAAATGGTGGGGCTCAAACATCCCCTGCTGCTGCTGGCGAATGTCGATGTGATTCCCAACACCGTGCACCTCGGTGCCGATCGCCGCATTCTGCTGCTCTCAGGCCCTAACGCCGGCGGTAAGACCGTGCTGCTAAAATCCGTAGGTTTAGCCGCACAAATGGCGCGCTGTGGTTTGTTGATTGCCGCGGACGAGGGTTCAAAGCTACCTTTCTTCCTGCACATTCACGTCGCGGTGGGTGACTCGCAAAGCGTGGATCAGCATCTCTCGACCTTTGCCGCGCATTTAAAAATTCTCAACGAAGCGGCGCTGTCGCACGGTCCCGGCACGCTTTTGTTGATCGACGAGATTTGTGGTTCCACCGATCCTGAAGAGGGCACCGCCCTCGGGCGCGCGTTTTTGCATGCCTACGCCCGTAACGGCAGTTTTGGCGTGGTGACGTCGCATTTGGGTCCGCTCAAGTTGGGCTGGACGGTTGACTCGGGCGTGGTCAATGGCAGCCTCGAATACGATTCCAAGTCTGGCAAACCCACCTATCAGTTTCTAATGGGCGTGGCCGGCCAATCGCTTGCGCTGCAGACCGCACGGCGCGTGGGGGTGGATGCGCGCATTCTTGAAGACGCCATGGCCGCCCTCAGCCCGGACATGAAACAATACCATTTAGGTTTAGCCGAAGTGGAGACTATGAAGGATGAACTCCGGCACCTGATGGAAAGCGTGGTCAAAGAGGGTCAGGAAATGCGCACGGAAAAAAGCCGCTACGTGGCCTTAGTGCAAAATTTCGAACGCGAAAAAGAAAAACGGATGGAAGCGACGCTCAAGCATGCCGCGAAAAAAATCGAGACTTTGATCGAACACAGCAAGGTCGAAGACGTTTTTCGCCGCCACGAACGCCTCGAGCAAATCAAACACGAGATGCCGGAGATCGTGAAATCGTCAGCGGCCCGAGCGGTCAATAAGATTGAAAGCGCCGAAGATTTTGGCAAAGTCTTCCCGCCAGGCTCCAAAGTTTTTGCGACCACGATTGGTCGCGACGCCGTGGTGCAAAGTCTGCCGAACAGCAAGGGCGAAGTGGTCGTGCTGAGCAATTCAATGCGCTTAATGGTTTTGTGGTCACAGCTGCGCTCGCCCCATCAGGCCAGCAATCCCACTACCGAGCTGGTGCGCCGCGCCGGCGAGTCATCTTCCCCGCTCGATCAAGACCGCTGCGTGGATTTACGCGGACGGAATATGGAAGAGGCATTGCATTTTCTAGACTCACAGTTGGATACCGCGGTCTTGAGCCAAGAGGCGCGCATAAAGATTATCCATGGCCACGGCACGGACACTTTGAAAAAGGGCGTGCGCGGCTATTTGTCGCGCTCGGTGTATGTAAAGAAGTGGAAGGCCGGGACGCCCGAGACTGGTGGTGACGGGATTACTTGGGCGGAGCTTCGGGATTAGGGTTACCAGGCACGACGTTGCCGAGAATCTGGAAGGTCACTCCGGATTTGAATGAGCCTTGGCTCATGTCTGAGTCTTTGGTTTCAGAATAAGAACCTACGGTAAGAGATAACTTTCGTGCGGAAGCATCATAATTCAAATGCACCGATTGAAACACCTGGTCCACCACCGACTGCAAAACTTGACTGTCGCGCGCACGGGCCGCGGGAGTGGGATCGTAATAAATATAACTGATGTGTCTACCCGACTGTTCAGAGTCGATGGTTCCCGCCTGATGATACATGGCGCTGGCATTCACGGACACAAAGGTTTGCTCCGGACTCAAATCTACCGCTATCAGTATGATAGTTCGAAGAGCTCGGGCCCCGCCTTCCCTGGATGAATGAAAATTGTCATCGCTACAATTCTTAGTTTTCCCCGTATGACATTCGCGAAAGCCCTGCGAGAGCCGTGGTGATTTTGACGGTGATGGAAAAGAAGACGTAGCGCCTTTGACCCAAAATTCGACGGGCGAAAAAAGGAGTTGAGATCTTGTTTGCTAGTGGAAAAGCGGCCAGAGTTGGTCCGGTATAATCAAAGCCGCGGAATACTCTTCACCACTTCGTCGTTCGGATTGCACGCGAAGGCAATATGGTACTCCGCCGTTAGCTTCATTTCTGAAACCATGCACGAGGCCACGTTCATGTGATCGCCCTTGACGCCCA
This sequence comes from Pseudobdellovibrionaceae bacterium, assembly GCA_025354795.1. Taxonomy (GTDB): domain Bacteria; phylum Bdellovibrionota; class Bdellovibrionia; order Bdellovibrionales; family UBA1609; genus JALHOQ01. Next base: position 7,886 of record JANXMF010000181.1, on the reverse strand, counting down.
TCTCTTCGCGGCTACGCATTTCAGACCAGATCACATCGCCGCGCTCGACGGAGAAAAGCGCGCGGCCCCACAGTCGGCTCGAGAAACGTGAGCCCGCAGTCGTCGGTTGGGCCATGAGACCCACGTGACCGGAGATCTCAACGTCGGCACAAACCTTGGTTTTCTCGCAGGGCACGATGTCTTTTAGAATTCCGACGACGTCCAGCTTTAAGGGAATCGCGTCTTTCGATGAGAACCAGGTGTGCGCCATGGTCCAAGTGTCACCCACTTCGACTTTGCTCGCGGGCATGGGCATGGATGGCACATAAAACAAACTCTGCGGCGGAAAATTACCCGCGTGCAAGACTTCGCCGTTAGCCTGCACGACGTAATCGATTTGCTCGTTCAGCTCGGGAAATGACAAATCGTGCAAACCTACGGTGCCATCTTTGCGGGTGGTGCGGGTTGTAAATGAAAATTGTTTATCATCGGCCGCCGTCACGTGGGTGCTAACGTTGAAATCCACGCTTTCTTGGCGGTCGCGCAGCAGCTGTTGATCCTCATAGGTGGTAATTTGCGCTATGGAATAATAGCGGGTTTCGGTGCGTTCGCCGGCGCGACCTTTGAAGCGCAAGTCTACCGCCTGGGGCAGACTCGCTCTACTGGCGGTCGCGCAGCCCACGAGCGGCAAAATCATAAGACCCAGGAAAAATTTCATTAATGCGAGGACTCCTGCACGACTTCTTCGGCTTGCAAATTTTCACCATGACGGTAACGGTCGAGCAAACCTTTATCACGCGTCGGGAACGAGAACAACAACGCATGACTGCCGCTCGGTGCGTCTTCGACCGTGACCACGACGTAGGAGAACTCATCCTCATCGCCAAATTCTTTGATGAAACTCACCAGAACGTTGCCCAGCGAATCGCTGCTACGCCAGATTTCATCGGCGTCTTCGAGCGTTTCTTCGCGATTGTCGGCGAACAGATGAAAATCCTCTTCTGAAATATCCTTTTCACTGCGTAACAATAGCATCGCTTTGTAAAGTCCAAGCGCGAGATCGTCGCCCTCGTGCAAAGCATCGCCATCAATGGCTCCGGGAAGCACATCCAAGGCCGAACGCTGAAATACCATCTGCCCCCGCCGGTACTGGGTCACTAGGGCTTCGTCGATGGTCGGAAAATGCAGGTAAACAAAACTTGGCGTGCTATCGGTGAGATAGCAAGCCGCCACGTGCGTCACGTTGGTTTCAAATCGCCGCACATAAATAAACATGCGACGTTTTGCTAGGGTGTCGGAGTCTTCCCAAACCTCGTCGGGATCATCGAGCAATTTCTCGAGCTGCGTATCGTACTGCTCAAAGTTTTGCTCTTTGATATCGTTGCTGCCCCGAATCTTAAAAAATTCAGTCTCGAGTACGGTGATCTCTTTAGCAAAATGGGCGTAGAGTTCATCTTCACTTTGAAACACCAATCCCTCATCTTTATCGATGACGATTGGTTCCATGGTCTTTTTTCGCGAAATTCTCGACATAGTCATAATTATACACCAACAAGCTGTCGCAAGTTGAGTCAGACAAAAGTCTGGCTTTCAATAATGATACCACCCGAGTCCGGTTAGTCAAACGGTCTCAGTTTTCCCTTGCGCCTCATCTCTTTCAAATCAACTATGAAGGAATGAACGAACTCCGAATTAGCGATTCTCATCTCGATCAGATCGAACACCTGCTAGCACAGTCTCTCAACGGAATTCACCTGTTGTTCGATAATGAGACAATTGCGCGCATCTTGAAGGTTCCGACCGAAGAAGAAAAGCTTTTTAACCTGCGCAACCTCGACAAGATTCAGGACCTTTTCTCGCAATTCGTACAGCAAGAAACTTTTCATGGCAAACAAGCCTATCTCCATGGCCTCGACCCCGAATCGTTTGAGCTGCTGCTGCGCACGTACTTTCATATCGTCGACAATTCGCTGATGAGCTCAGACTCCAGCTGCCATTAAGAACTCTAGCCTTTCGTCCGAAAAGTGGGTATGCGCAGCCCCCTCTTGCTTTTCCTTTTCCTGCCGCTCTTCACTCACGCGGAGTACCGCGCCTTTGAGCTGGTGATCACCGACAAGACCAGTGGTCAGGAGCGCGTGGTGATTTCCTCGCTAGATCCCAACCAATATCGTGGCTATTATCCGGTCAAGCTTACGGAAAAAGTTACTTACCGCGCGACCTGGCGCTGTCGCGGCAATACCTCAGGTTTAAAGTCCATCTGCGCGCGGCCTGAAGGCAAGACCCGCCGGAACTAGACGGCCTCATGCGCGAGCACCGTGATAATATAGAAATTCAGGAGGAAAGCGATGGGATCGGAGATCCAATCTGAGCGCGGCAATTCGCCGCAAGACTTGCGCGATTTGCAAGAGTCCTATCGCAAACGCAAGAAGGACGTCGAAGCCGAAGGCCAAAGCGATCTGGAAAAGGCGCGCCAAGAGAATCGCACCAAAGTGCGCGCCGAAGTGGACTCGGGCGAAGCCGTGGTCAGCCACCTCCGCAGCGGCAACAAAGAGCAACTCGAACAAATCAAAGCCGACCATGAACACAAGCTCACCTATGAGCGTAAAGATCTCAGCAAGCGTTCACAAAATGCGCGCGAGCACGGTGCTGAGGAAATCGAACAGCTCGAAAGTGAACTCAAAGCCAAAGACAGCCAATTGCGCAAAAATTTGGGTGAACAGGAAAAGCTGGAGGGCGATCTGCACCGCAAAGAAAGTGAAGCGGTCGGCGCATTCAGTCGCGAAGTGGGCGAGCGGCGTTCGGCCATTTCCGCGCAAGAGCAAGCTGAACTCACACGTCTGCATTTGAAAAACCAGGAAAAAAAATCCGAACTCAATAGCAAAGGCCAGCAAGAACTCCAGCAAATGGGCGAACAAAGACACCAGGACATCCAACGCCTCGAGGCTGAAAAAAAGACCACACTCAGTAAACTAAATGAGTGGAGCAAACAGCAGACCGATCAACAGCGCAGCCTCGCCGACAAAACTCTCGAAACCGAACGCCAGCAGTTTGTGACATCCCAAAGCGAGCTCAGAAAACGCGCCAGCGATCAGATGAGCCGCCAGCAGCAAGACGCCACCGCCAAGGTCACGCAGCTTAAAAAGCAAACCAGCTACGAAGTCGACAAAGAGAAGGCCCGCGGCACCAACAGCCTCGAGAAAACCCGCGAGTTCTATGATAAAAACATCGCCGTCATCCACAAAAAGGGTGACGAAGAGCTGCACCATCAAAAAGAAACTCTAGATTACCGCCTCGCCATTATGGAAAAGGATCAGAAACAGCAGCTCAAAAAACTGCGTGACGATCACGAATCCGATCTCAAGGCTAACGAAGAGGCCTTTCAAGCTGAAGAACAGCAAGGCAAAAGTTTTTACCACGCGGCCTTGCTCCAGCAGCGCAAGAACTACCAAGACAGTTTCAACAAAAACCTGGTGGCCTTTGAAACCGCCGTCCATGAACAGCGTGAAAAGTTGCTCGAAACCCTGGTGCGTGAAAAACGCTCTCTCATGGGCGACGTCGGCAAATACGCGAGTAAAAAATCGGATCCGTTCTACCGCATCACCCAGCCCAAGGCTGAGCTGAGCGAAACCGACTCACACTACATTGTGCGCGCCCACGTGCCGGAGCAGGAACGTGAAAATATTAAGGTGATTGCTCATGAAAATCATTTGGTGGTCGAAGGCGCGCGTCGCTTTGAGGACAATGTGGAGGGCGACGACGGCCGCTTCGCCACTCATAGTTATCAAACGTTTCGCCAGGAAATTCCGCTTGCACATCCAGTGCGGGATAAGCTGATGCATACTTCGTGGGACAACGGGGTTATGACGGTTAGGATTCCGAAGGCTTGAGGCTTCTAACGCCGAATCAGCGAATGAACATCGCCAAGAACAAAACTGATCCGTCCACCAAGATCCTCAAGTAAACGAAGATTGGAATCCAATTGCTTGAGCACGTCTTTCGTCTCATGACGCAAGCCCGGTAGCTCGTGATAAGATAAACTAGAATGGTTTAGTTCCAACGAAGAGTTCTCAACACTTTTCGGGCGCGGTACGTTTTGCGTGATCAATCCATCTCCCTTAACGAAAAACTTCACCTTTGATTCACCTTAATGTTAACGGTCCAAGCAGCATTCACAAACTTAAATTAACTTACATTTCAAATCTCTTGCGCGCAGTGGTTCCAATCTGCAACTGGACCTGCCTCCAGTATAATCCGCTTTGGGAGCGCTTCTCAAGAATCTCAGTACTCGCACTTGAGATTATTGATATCCGTGGTGCCCAATTTGCGCCTCACCTGTCCTTCACTCAATACCGCGTTCATGGCGCTGCCTTGAGCAGTGGTGTGCGCCAAGCCGAAGACATGGCCAAACTCATGCAGCACTAAACTATATAAGTCGACCGTGCTTTGTGAAATCGAAGAGGCGTTGGCCCCAGTCGAACTGAACGTGTACTTGAAGTTGGCCTCGTTGATGCGCATGTCGGCTTCGAAAATCTCAACGCCACTCCAATAGATCGTGGTGCGCGCCTGCTCCGTCGGACGATTTGTATCCCAAGTTTTATACCAATAGATAGTTGAGTATCCGTCTTTAACTGGGTTGAGCTCACCGTCAACACCGCGGGCCTCAATGCGAATGAGTTCGCGGCCATCGCCAATAGTGGCGTTATATTGGCTGACAGCCAGGTCGATCGCCTCATAGGCGCCCACGGGAACCGACTTATGAAGATAGATACGGATGGGAAAGCGCCCCTTCCACGACACCCGTTGCATTTCGGGGCTCTGAACGAAATCGCATGAGGCCTGGGGACCCTGTGGACGGCTACAGCTGCTCAATAGGAGCAAGGCCGTCGTTAAGGCAATCAGAAATGTTTTTCCACGAAGTCGCACCAGACCCTCCAGTCATTGGCTTTTATTACAAAAGCCGGACCGCGGAGCTAGTGCGCAAACATTCGATTTTATTATGCAAAAGAGATTGCCCAAAATCCCGCCATGAAGCCGCCTGTGAGGCTTGCGTACAGTGCAGCCACCACTTGCCCAATTACGGCGCCTAAATGCTTAATATTCTTAATGTTCGGACATTGTCCAATAATGAGACAGGGCTTTGCTGGGCTTGAGCGCGAGTTGTCGCTATGGATTCTATAACTAAACCTTATAAAATATTTACTCAGCTCGACACCGTGAGACTACGTGGGCGCAGCTATAACCAATTGTTATCACTGGTGGCATTTAGACCCTATCAAAACGACACCGGCCACAACTCTCGACCCCACCTTCCCGGCTCCGGTACAAAAATAAAAGGTCGCCGTCGTCCAAAGCGACACCACAGACGTTGGTACTGCTTTTGCCTATAGAGATATTCACACGCCGGCTCTACCACTCTCGTGGAGACCAAAAGAGCCGCACCATCCCACCACCAATCCTACCAAGCTAAGGGAGGGAGTGAAAAACTCCCCTTCCCCTTGTAGCATTCCGCGATCGGAAACTCAGATATCGAACCCGCACCCGCCCGCTCCTGCACCCACCAAAAAACCAAAATTTCCCTCCACACCCATACCCCCAATTGCTACACTCCGGTCCCCACAAGGAGACCCGATGAAACCCGACGATCTGGAACTTTCCGTACAGCAGATGGGCGAGCGCATTTTTAAATCGCTCGACTCCGACACCGGCTCAATTTTCAACAAAGACTGGTGGTACGGCCGCATCATGGATTGGTCGATGAAGAACGCCCACTTCAAAGTGCAAATGTTTCGTTTCGTCGACGTACTCCCTTACTTGCAATCCAGCTCCGAAGTGACTAAGCATTTAAAGGAATACTTTGCCGAAAGCGGGGAAGACCTCCCCTCAGTATTCAATTTCGGTTTAGGCTTAGGCTCTCTCGCCCCAGGGCTCCTGGCTTCCGCAGTTAAAAAGAACGTCACACAAATGGCCAAGATGTTCATCACCGGCGAAAATCCGCAAGATGCCCTCCCCGCCCTCAAAAAAGCGCGCAAAAACAAAATCACCTTTACCGCCGACTTACTGGGTGAGGCGACGCTTTCCGAAAAAGAAGCCCAAGACTACCAAACTCGCTACATCGAGCTGATCCGCTGGCTGGCCCAAGATGCGAAGTCGTGGGAACCGAGCGCCCAGATTGACGAAGATGAAAACGGTCCAATCCCCAAGGTCAATGTTTCGGTGAAAGTGACCGCCCTCTATTCCCAAATCAGCGAGGCCGCCTGGGAACCGTCGGTGACTGTGGTCAAAGAGAGGCTGCGCCAGGTCTTCCGCGAGGCGATCACACAAAATGTGTTTATCAATCTGGACATGGAGCAATACGCGCACAAAGATTTTTTGCTGCGGGTGTTTTCCGATCTGGTGCTTGAAGACGAATTCAAGAATTATCCGCATCTCGGCATCGTGATCCAGGCTTACCTGCGTGACTCAGCCGCCGACGTCGACAAGCTGGTGCAATTGGCGAAGCGTCGAGGGGTTCCGTTCACGGTGCGTCTGGTGAAGGGCGCCTATTGGGATTTCGAAGTCGTGCACGCGCGCCAAAAGGCGTGGCCGATTCCGGTTTATTTGAATAAAAAAGAATCCGACGCCAACTTCGAAGACTGCGCCAAGAAAATGATCGACGCTTATCCGCTGCTTCGGGTGGCGGTGGGCTCCCACAACGTCCGCTCGATCGCTTCGGCGCTGGCCTATGCCGCGAGCCGCGGGCTCGATCCGCGCGCGGTGGAAGTGCAAATGCTTTTCGGCATGGCCGAGCCCATCAAGCGCGCCTTGGTGCGCGACGGTTACCGTGTACGCGAATACGCGACCATCGGCGAACTGATTCCGGGCATGGCCTATCTAGTCCGCCGGCTGCTGGAAAACACTTCCAACGAATCTTTTTTGCGCAACAAGTTCGCCGACAATATTTCCACCGATATCCTGCTCAAGAACCCGCAGATCGAGCTGATCAGCAGTGACGGTCAACCGCAACGTTCCCTCAATCAATTCGTCAATCAGCCCCCGCTAGATTTTGCCATCCGCGAAACTCGCGAGCAAATGCAGGGTGCCTTGAACGATTGGAAAAACCGCTTGGGCCGCACTTACCCGCTAGTGGTCAACGGTCAGGAAATCAAAACCGCGCGCACAATTAAACGCGAAAATCCCTCGCTCAAGACGGAGATCATCGGCGAAGTTTGTGCCGCCACCATCCGCGAGGCCGATATGGCAGTCAAGGCCGCAAGTGAAGCCTTGCCCGCTTGGCAACGAACCACTGCCGAAGAACGTGCCCAGCTGCTCGACAAGCTCGCGGATAAAATGCATCAAGAAAGGTTTCGCTTGATGAGCTTGCAATGTCTCGAGGTCGGAAAAAATTGGGCGGAGGCCGACGGCGACGTGGGCGAAGCCATCGATTTTTGCCGCTACTACGCGCGCGAAATGCGCGGACTCGCTCAACCCAAGCGCGTAGGTCACGTGCCTGGCGAAGTGAGCCTCTATCAGTATCAGGGCCGGGGAGTCGCGGTTGTCATCGCACCGTGGAATTTTCCGCTCGCAATTCTCACCGGCATGGTCACTGCCTCGCTGGTGACGGGCAACACTGTGATTATGAAACCGGCCGAACAGAGCTCAGTGATTGCCGCCGAACTGATGCGCTTGCTGGTTGAAGTCGGCTTTCCTAAAGGTGTGGTGCATTTTCTGCCCGGCTACGGTGAGGAAGTCGGCGAGTATTTGGTCAATCATAAAGATGTCGCGTTGATTGCTTTTACCGGATCGAAATTGGTGGGCTTACAAATTCTCACCAAAGCTTCAGTGGTACATCCGGGTCAAACCCATATCAAACGCTGCATCACTGAGCTCGGCGGGAAAAACGCCGTGATCGTCGACTCCGATGCCGACCT
>JANXMF010000123.1 GCA_025354795.1 Pseudobdellovibrionaceae bacterium | reverse complement strand
AGTCGAATCCATTGGCCGGTCTTAAGTTCGGGTTTATCAACAATATCTTTTTGCCTTACCTTAAAGCTCTTTCCTTGTCCTTTAAGGGTGACGTAGGAATCATTAAAGTTTTCCACTTTCCCAAATACTTCTATCCGATGCCAAACCGCCGCAGACGAAATCGTGGGGAATACCAAATAGCAAAACAACCCAACAAGCGTGTGCCTAAGAAATTGTTTCATCTAGTCGCACCATTTTCCTTTATCCCCAAAGCGTCGCGAATTTTTGGCCTCGATTTCGACCTATCGACGTCATCTACAGCATCGTCTGTTTTACAGGTTTCAAAAGCTTGTGTGCACCGCCCGGCTGAATCGGGCAAACAGAAAACAAATGTTTCGTACTCTGGAATCCAATCTGGAAATTCAAAAGTCGGTTGGGGATTCGTGCAGAGGACTTTTCTCAGACATACGTCATGAGTGGTGATTTTTTTGACGATCCTTAGAAAGTAATCAGATGCGGGCACTTTTAATGCCTGTCCACTATAGGCACATGAAGAAATATCAATTCGCCTAATTGTATCAGCAGCAAAGCTGTGGCAAATGCCGAGGACTGACGAAAAAAATAAAAGAATTCTTAATGTGACCATGTTTTATTTTATTCTTCTGATCCTTTTGGTACAAGGATTGGGTGACTGACTGGACTAAAGGCTACTCCAGTTGAAGCGGCTACTGAGGGAGCTGCTTCAAATGGCGCGCATCCATTATTCGCCTTGCACGACAAAGATATGACCTCTGGGCTCCCGACTTTTTTCCCGAAATCAGTTTTGTAGGCCGATTGTTCGGATCGCCCAGAAGTCAGCGCAAATGCGTCCACTCGAAATTAAACCTATTTTGTTTGTTTTGCTACTGTCGAGCTGGCATATTTAGGACGGCCTGCCCCATAAAGCGCAGAGTGGTAACGGCGAAAAAAGTATAATTTCAAAAAGTCTCGCGTCGAAAAAGTCGTATAAACTAATGTAGTTGATATGACTTAGGCTCAATCGGAAATGCCCGAGTGAATAATAGGGAATGCTCCGGGGGCTTTTTGCGTTGCTATGGCTCTTAGCGATCTGGCCACGTCCGATGGGGACGTATAGGGGACGTCGCCTTCGAGACCGCTCAATTCCCCGCCACCGCCGTTGCGCCATTTGCAGGGCGTCCCCGCCGCGCTGGTCATGTCGACGCAGCTTTTGGAACAAGCCTGACCTTATATGTGGCTGGTTAGGCGGCTCCGGGCCAAAAGTGACGTTCAGCGGCAGTCGTGGCCGGAAAAGATCACAATAAGTCTAGCCGAACTGACTTACGACAAGTCCTGGGAGCAGAAAGCAAATCCTCAGGGTGGGCTCTCTGGCAATGCGTAAGGACTGTTGGCGGGACCCGCCTATGCCAATCCAGCATCCACATCGGACGGCCCAGGCTCGAAGACCCAATCCCCAACCGAAGACGCGAAAGCCAGCGTCGATCAGGTTCTCATATCTCACTGGCACTTTTGACTTTTCTTCAATCAGGGGACGGATTTGCGGCCTGAACAATTCGCGTGTGCAAATCGAAGCGGCCCTGGCCCCACGAAGATTTCTTTCTGGCACGGCTATTGGATTTTGAGAAAGTATGCGGATTAAAACAGTCGTGTTCATTATGGTAGCTACAATTTCGTCTATGAAATCGACGGCAACGCCAATTAATGGCAGCCAGAATCATAGTGGTCAAAATTGCGAGGAACTGAGGAATAGCCCGAGCGTTGTCTCCTTACTGCGAATGCTGAAATTAGATGAAAGTTCTTCGGCAGGGATCGCTGATTACAAGATCTCAAACCACAATCTCGTCATCCTGGATTCGAGCAGATTCCCTGGGTGCAAAATTATACGAGAGCCGAAAAGACTCATCACGGTATCGTCAGGTGACATCACAAAGATTGAAAATTCCGTTTACGACTTCTGCGGAGGACTGCAGTCGAGCTGTCCGGTCAATGATGTGGCGGTACCGCCTTCTGGAGTGGCGCTTTTTGATGTTGGACTCCTCTCGAAGCGGGCCCAGGATTTGTATCCTCAAAGTAGCGACGAAATGTTCGCAATTGTCGCGTTTTCTTTACTGGTCCACGAGGGCTTTCACTTTTTCATTCAGTCTCGTCAGTTTGGCCTCAATCTCTTTCCCGGATATCTCACAATCGTAGACTACGGAGCGCGACAACAGATTGAGCAGCTATGTTACAATTCGACGGCAGCGACCAAATCGCTTGTGCAAAAGGAAATGAAAAAATTAAAAGACGCTTTCGTTGCCGCGAGAACCGGTCGACTTACCGAGAGAAATCGCCTTCTCAGAGAATTTGTTTCTCTTCGCGAAACCAGATATCTCGCCGTTTCAAACGTTCGTATCGCGACTGACAACACTAACTTAAATTGCCGTGAGGTGGAGGCTCGGATGGAGGTGGGAGAGGGCCTCGCCGACTTTTCCGGCCTATGGGCATTAAAACATTCAATGGGATGGCAGGCGGTCGATAAGTTCTATCAAATATTCTTCGAGGATTTCGAGCAGTCCAGCCAGCATTACTACCGCCTAGGATCTCTCGAGATTTTTAGTCTGATTTCGAGCGAAGAAGACAAGTCTAAAGTTTTTGATTTGATTTGAAATCCGTAACCCCCATTTATGCGATCTATGCCCAGATCAAGTCTAAGAGCCTTGAGTAGGTCGATCGTAGTTCCGCCCAAAACCCCTCGTTTGGAGATCAAAACTTAATCAGTTTAGCTCACTCGAGACGAGCAAGCTGAAGCATGAATTTTGGTCAGAAAAGGTGCTTCCGACCTATGCTGCAAAAATCTCCGATCCTAGGAGCCTCCGCCCACAATTTCTTCAAGTTTATCGACCACAAATTTATTGAGGGTCTTGTAGCCTTCCTGATGAGACTTACGAATCAATTTTTGATGAAGCTCGGGATTGCCGCGGACTAGGAACTGGCCGCTGGCTTTTATCTTGGCAATGGGCTCAGGCACATCCGAATGATCTTCAAGCCACGCCTCCAGATATCCCTCGACAGCCTCATGAGCCATCTTTACCGCTTCCTCCATGGTCTCCCCATGAGTCATGCAACCAGACAGCTCTTCAACGGCCACCACATAAGCGTTGTCCTCATCTGACCAATGAATTTTGTAGGAGTAGTACGGGATGAGTTCTCTATATTTTTTTGCAAGTGCCATTTATTCCTCCAGTGCTTTCGCAATCTGCTTGATTTGATACGGTTTCAGTTCCTTGTTGTGCGTCGCAATCGTCAGAACTTTCCCATTCTTCTTCCACTGTTCATGCGAACCACCGCTGGATTTGGCCTGCGCCCAACCCAGGTGCCCAAGTAGCGTCCGGGATTCTGCCGCTGAGATCGTTCCGTTTGCGAGCTTTTCAAGTAACTTATCGGTCTTGCTCATGATTAAAGATAGCAATTTTGATATCTTTTGTCGATAACTATCTGAGGCTAAATGCCTCAAACTGGGATTAATGGGCTAGGCAGCGATTTAAGAGGGGCGCTGAGCAGGCCTATTTCTAGGGGTGCCACATCCGCCCTGCGGGAACTCCTTGGAAGCGATGGCCAGAGAGGGAATTCCTGATGGTAGCCAGCTGTTCCCGGCGAGTTTTCTGACCTTGTAAATTCAGGGACTTAGCGGATTTTTAAAAATTGTCTTTCGTAAAGTTTCGGATGAGACTTTATGCGACAAGTGGACAATGGTCGTCATAATCGCTGACAAGGATGCTCATCGATGAAGCCGCGCAAGAACCTTTCTGGCGAAGCCCAGCATCTCCTCATTTCCCAGGTATTCCTGAAAATTCCTGATCACCGCCCGCGCAAACAAAGTGTCGGCATCCGGCTCAAAGACGCTTTGATGTCCGGCTTTGCCGTGTTCGCTCTTAAAATGCCTTCGCTTTTGCAATTTGACGGTCGACGCAAAGAGTATCATGCCAAACTTAAATCTGTTTTTGGAATCGATTTAGCCCCTTGTGACACCCAAATGCGGGAGATCATCGACGAGGTAGACCCAGAGATGATCCGTCCGGCTTTCAAACGTCTGCTATTCGAAGTTCAGCGCGGTAAGGGCCTTGAGGATTATGTCTTTTACCAGGGCCACTACTTGATCGCCGCGGGTGGCACTGGGCATTTTTCCTCCGACTCGGTTCATTGCGAAGATTGCCTAGTCAAGGAAAGCAAGAGTGGGAAGGTCTGTTATCAGCACCAGATGTTGGCCGCAGCCATTGTGCATCCGACGCAAAAAATTGTCCTGCCACTGTGCCCGGAGCCGATTAAGAAACAGGATGGGAATACGAAGAACGATTGCGAGCGCAATGCTGGCAAAAGATTCCTAAAAAAATTCCGCGAGGATCATCCAAAACTCAAAGCTGTTTTCGTTGAAGATGCATTGAGCGGCAACGCTCCCCGCATCGAGGATCTGAACGAAGCCAACTTGCGTTTTATCTTGGGCGCTAAACCTGGCTCCAACAAGTACCTGTTCGAGCAGGTTGAACGCCTTGATAGGGAGGGGCGGATGAACCACTTCCAACAGGAAGCGAAGGCCGGTCAAAAGATCCCCAAGACAATCACACATCGATTTCGCTACCTGAACGGACTACGGCTCAACGCCGCCAATGACACAATAGTTAACTTTCTTGAGTATTGGGAGACCACCGAGTGGACCGATAGAAAGGGCGTGTCCCACAAAAAAGAAAAACAGTTGACGGTGGATCAGGTTCAGCAGCTGAGCTGCGAACTATTCCAAAAAGCTCTCGCCAGGGTTAACGGCACGCGTAGGTCCCTATGGGAAACCGTGCGTGTCTTATTTGAACAATGGACCTTCGCCAGTTGGTCTCAGTTACTTGAAGCCATTGCCTACCCTGAACGCTGGGCGCTTGTCCCGGTCAACTCGTCATGATTACCCAAGTTGGGTTTGCCTCGTAATCGATTTGAAATTTTGGGTGGGTTGACGAAAATTGTAAAATGTCGCGGCCAAGCGACCAATCTCGGTACTCTCGCCGGGCAGAGCACAGTTGCGCGGCAAACACCATCCATTGCAACCTGCTAGAATTTTTGGCACTTTCTGCTAACTTGCCGGGAGCCGCTG
>JANXMF010000174.1 GCA_025354795.1 Pseudobdellovibrionaceae bacterium | reverse complement strand
TGGAGGCGGCGCTTTGGAATAAGGCAAAAATTCTCGGAATGGCGCCGACAGTGGCCAGACGTGAGTCGCGGTGATGACCTGCCCGGTCATTTGCATTGTTCATAAGTTCAAAACATGTGGGAGTGGAAAAGGCGATCGGTTAGCCCCGACCGCCTTTTGATATTTGGATGAGAACAATTCACCCGAACATCGTCGTTACTGTGTTTGATGATGCCTTGAATTTGAAATTCTCGTCCAGGTGGAATGTGAGATTCACATGGATGGGGTCGAGCTTTTCTGTGCCCTTTGCCAGACGCGGACGTTGATTTGCCGAAGGTGCTGGCGGAACCAACGCTATTGCTCTGAGGCATGCTCCGAGCGTTCCCGCCAGAAATCTTCCTGCTCAAGTCAAGCCAGGTACGCCGGCACCACCAAGGGGAAGAAGAATCAGAAGAAGCGCGATAATACGTACCGCAATAGAAATACCACTACTGAGCACAGTCCCAAGGTCGTGGGAAAGCCAGTAGAACCTCTGCATGCGATCGAAGCTGGGTGCTGCCGCTATTGCGGGGGCTGGCTTACGGAGGCGATTTTTGTGGATCGTCTACCGTCCAGGTCGCTCAGACGGAGGTCCTTTGCTTAGGCCCGAGGTTCAGGCTGAAATTTTGGCCATTTTTTATGCTGAGAAGAAATCCATCCGCTCCATTGCTATGAAGTACGGCATTAGCCGGGATGCGGTCAGGCGCGTGATCAAGCGGCGTGCGGTTCATATGGAGCCAAAGATTGGAATCAAGACCTCGATTCTTGATCCGTTCAAAGATGAGGTTAAGCGAGTCTTGGTGATAGATCCCAAGTGTCCCGCCACGGCGATCATGAATCGGTTGCGCGATCTTGGGTTCACGGGCGGTATGACGGTCGTGCAGGCATATGTGAAGGCAAGTCGGGCCGTGCGATACCGGGATCGCGAGGGTTTTTTACGTTTAGAATTTGCTCCTGGTGAATGCGCACAAGTGGATTGGGGCGAGTTCGGGGACATTTTCGGGAATGGAATAAAAATCCACTGTTTTGCGATGGTGCTCTGCCACTCGCGTCTTCTTTATATTGAATTTACGCGGTCAGAGAAGTTCGAGGACTTTATCCGGTGCCATGAAAATGGGTTCCGGTATTTTGATGGAGTTCCAAGAGAGTGCTGGTACGACAATCTGGGAAGTGCGGTCACGGAACGGCTTGGGTCCCTGGTTAAGTTCAATGCCCGGTTTATGGCTTACATGGGCCATCATAATATCCGTCCGCACGCGTGCAACGTAGCGAAAGGAAATGAGAAGGGCCGGGTTGAGGACGCGATCAAGTATATTCGAATGAACTTTTTCGCTGGTCGGGAGTTTAAAGACTTCGAGGACCTGATTAAGCAGTCGATCCTTTGGCGCGACAATACGGCGAATAAGCGCGAGCACCGGTCTTTGAAGCGCATCGTGCGTTTGGTGTTTGAGTCCATCGAGAAGCCAAAACTGATGGCACGTAATCCGAGTGCCTATGAAGCGGACGAGATTTTTTCCAGGGTCGTGGGGCCAGACTTCCATTTTATCTATGAGACCAACCGTTACTCGGTGCCCTGGACGCTTGTGGGGATCACGATAACGGTGCGTGTGAATCCAAATGAGCTAAAAATTTATTATCACGAAAGAATAATCACGTCGCACACGCGTCGCTACCAGAAGAACCAGGTTATCACGCAAGACGGCCATCGTGCTGGGTTGTTAGCGCGAAAGCCTGGCGGGGGCCAGGACACGTGGCAAGTAGCCGGCGTGAAGGCCCTGGGGCCTCGAATGAAGGATTATATCGATTTATTAAAGGCGGGGCACAGGTCTCTGAGATTGGAATTAAAGAAAATACTGGCACTCTCGACGATCTACGGTGGGGACGCCGTTTACCGTGGGTGCGAGGTTCTTTTGGATGACGCAATAGTCGGCGTTGACGCGCTGGAAATGGTGCTGAAGCGCGAACACAACCCGCGGGACACGAGTCTTAATCCCGCGCCAATCAATTTTGTTAACGAAAAACTGAACCGGATTGTTCCGGCAGTCGACCTCAGGCGGTATGACGCACTTCTGTTTGAGCATGAAAACAAAAGTGTGTCGGAACAAGTTGAGGAAGACGATGGAACCAAAAAACCAAAATAACAGCGAGATCACGGATCTGTTGCGGGACTTGAAGTTGAAGCATTTTTGCGATGCTTTTGAAAAAGATATTGTGGATCTGCCGGAGCCGTCGCGTGAGGTAATCATCAGGGAGATGACAAAGTGGGCGCGGCATGAGCAAAGCGGAAGACTTTCGCAGCTTATCGCAGCAAAGATCAAGACCGCGAGGTTCCGCCAAGAGCAGACCGTGGATACGTTCAACTTCAAGCACAGTAAGGCCGTGGAGAAGATCGAAAAGGCCTACTTGACCCTTGTTGCGGAAACGTCGAAAGAAAACCTTCCCTCGGCGGTGTTTAGCGGAACTGCGGGGCTTGGCAAAACCCATTTGGCAAGGGCCCTGGGGTACGCAGCATGCCAAAAGGGCATCTCTGTTCTTTTTTTAACGGCGGCCGAGCTGGTGAACCGCCTTCAGCATGCCCAAAAAACCTTTAATCTCGAACTGGAATTAAACAAGTACCGAAGGCCTCAGGTGCTTATCATTGACGAACTTGGTTACGTGAGTCTGGACACGCCGAGCTCAAATCTGTTCTTCCAAGTCATATCGAGTCGACATGATCAAAAGTTGGGAACAATAACCACAACTAATCTGTCGTTCGGGAAGTTTAATCAGATTTTTGCCAACGATGCGATTGCCCACGCCATTGTGGACCGGCTCGTCAACGACGCTGAGGTGTTCTACATGGAAGGAGTGGACTCCTATAGGCCGCATCAAAGGACCGAAAAGATGAAGCGAAAAAAGGAAAACGCTTAACCCGCGCGCATGGAAAATCCGTGAGACGCCGTTGCTTCAGAAAAAATCTGATAGGCAAGGCGTCCTCACGCCTTTATGCCCGGCTGGTCGTGTCGAGACCGTTGGAAATGGTAGCCCTGTCGGCGCCAATCCGTTGGAAGTTGTATTGTTCCAACCCGCCGCCTCCAGCCAAACACTAGGAGAAAGTTATGAAGACTCAAATTTGGCTGGCGATCACATTGTCTATGGTCACGCTGGCAACTACGTCCTTTAGAACATTTGCGGCCGGCGGCGTTGGAGGAGGCGGAGGCAACGGGCAAGGGAGCAGTGTTGAAGATGTCAGCAAAGTTCTCGATACCATCCCCAGTCGTTTA
>JANXMF010000171.1 GCA_025354795.1 Pseudobdellovibrionaceae bacterium | reverse complement strand
CCGTCGGCCATGGTGACGGCAGTCAGCGCACGCTACCGCTCAACACGCAGGCGGAACTGCATCTTGGCGTCCGCGCCAAGCTCAGCGTGAGTAGCGGAATTTCATGAACGCCTTTGAGAAGGCCTTGGTGCGTAAGATCGCGAAGGAAATTCCCGAGCTGGACCTATATACCCCTGGTTTAGTTCTCGACGTGCACGTAAAGGGGCGCCGGCGTGGGTGTTTGGCGCTGGGAAAGACTTACGACTACTACGACTTAGCTTCGCTGACGAAAATTATTTTTACCGCTAGCCGGAGCATCGGTTACTTTTCCAAAAAACCTGGCGCACTCACCGAGCCGGTAAGGGAAGTGCTCCCTTGGTGGAAATCTGCGACTACGCCTTACCATCTGCTGACCCACACCGCAGGTCTCGACTGGTGGCGGCCATTTTACAAAATGCTCAAAGGCCCCGCGCATCCGGAGGCGCGTTTTTCCGAACTACAAAAAAAATTGTCGCGTGTCAAGCCCAGCCGCCGGCGTAAAGCTGTCTATTCCGATTTGGATTTGTGGATGATGGGTGCCTACTTGCAAACCGTTTATCAAAAGAGCTTGCTTGAGATGTGGAACGATCTCCACGTCGAGCTCAAGCTTGGCGAAGTATTCTTTCATCCCGGCAATCGGCCGCGCTATGCCCGCAGTCGTTATGCACCGACTGAACGCTGTCCTTGGCGCGGGCGGGTGATGCAAGGTGAAGTGCATGATGAGAACACTTGGGCGCTGGCGGGTGTGGCGCCGCACTCGGGGCTTTTTGGCAACGCGGAAGCGGTGAGTGACTGGGGACTTAAGCTCCGGCGCGCGGTTTTAAAAGACAGCGAAGTTTTTGGTGCGCCACAGATGGCGCGGCGTTTTATACGCCGACAGGTGCCGCCTGCGATTGGTGATTGGGGCCTTGGTTTTATGAAGCCGACCCGTGGACACGCCAGTTGTGGACGGTATTTTAGTGCGCACTCGTTTGGACACACTGGCTTTACCGGCACTTCGCTGTGGATGGATCCGGTGCAGGATATTCTTGTGGTCATTCTGAGCAATCGCGTTCATCCCACGCGCGATAACAAACGCTTTGTGGGTTTGCGCGGGTCGCTGCATGATTGGATTTGTCAGTTGCTCTAAAACCCAGAACGTCCTAATCTTTTCCCATGATCAAAGCAGGTTCTCATATACATTTGATTGGCATCTGCGGCACCGCGATGGCGTCGCTCGCAGGAATTTTGAAGGATATGGGGTACCGGGTGTCGGGTAGCGACCTTAACGTTTATCCACCGATGTCCACGCAACTCGAAAACCTGGGGATTCAAATTCAAAGCGGGTACCGCGCTGAAAATCTCGCGCCAAAACCCGATCTCGTCATTGTGGGCAATGTGGTTTCAAAAAATAATCCCGAAGTCGAGGCACTGCTTGCAAATCAAATCGCGTACACCAGTCTGCCAAAGGCGCTCGGGGAGTATGCCATTGGCACCCGCGATAGCTATGTCGTGGCGGGCACTCACGGCAAAACCACCACGACTTCGATCCTGGCATCGGTCACCGATGCTCTGCAAATGCAGGCGGGCTTTCTCATTGGCGGCATTCCCCTCAATTATGGTTTATCGTTTCGTGCGCCCAAGGGGAATGCGTTTGTGATCGAGGGCGATGAATATGACACCGCTTTTTTTGATAAAGTACCAAAGTTTATTCACTACCGTCCTAAACATGTTCTATTGACTTCGGTGGAATTCGATCACGCCGATATTTACGCGGACCTGGCGCAGGTCAAAGCGGCGTTTCGGCGGTTCCTTGAGCTTATACCTGCGGATGGCACTTTGGTCTATCACGCCGCGGATCCGAATATTCCTGAACTTCTGCCTGCTTGTCGCGCGCGCGCGGTGGGATACGGACTGACCCAAGGTGACTATCAGCTCACCGAGCGCGAAGTGATCGAAGGGCGCAATCAGTTTACGGTGACGAACAAAGGCGAGCGAATTGCCGATCTGGCTTTAAAAATATTTGGCGAGCACAATTCTTTAAATGCGCTATCGGTTTTCGCGCTCAGCGAGACCTTGCGCTGGCCGCGTGGGAAAGTGCTGCAGGCGCTTGCGGATTTCAAAGGTGTCAAACGTAGACAGGAACTTTTAGGCGAGGTCAATGGCATCACGGTGATTGAAGATTTTGCCCATCATCCCACGGCGGTCGATCTCACTTTGAAGTGCATGCGCGAGCGCTTTCAAAGCCGGCGCTTGGTGGCGGTGTTTGAGCCGCGCTCCGCCACTTCGCGCCGCAAAGTGTTTCAAGAAGAGTACCTGCGCGCTTTTTCTGGAGCTGATCTAATATTTATGGCTCAGCCTTTTGACCAAAGCAAGATCGCAGAGAATGACCGTTTCTCCACCGATCAACTAATATACGACCTCAAGCGCCAAGGCCTTACGGCCGAGTCTGCGCCCGATGCCCAGAGCCTACTCACCAAACTGGTCCTGGCTGTTCGTCCTGGCGATGTCATTTTGATCATGAGCAATGGCGGTTTTGACGGAATTTATCAAAAGCTTTTAACGGCTCTGGACCAATCTAGAAAATAGCCAATCTACCGATAAATAGAGCATGAATCCGTTCAAGAAAATTCCTGCGGTGGGTCCGTTGCAACCGGTGCTCGACGCCTTGGATTCTGTGATTTTAGGCAAGCCAGAACAAGTGCGCCTGGCTTTAGCTTGCGTTTTGGCGCGCGGTCACCTGCTAGTTGAAGATGTGCCCGGAGTGGGCAAGACCACACTGGTGAAAACTCTGTCGCGCGTCCTGGGGCTCGAAGCCAAGCGCGTGCAATTCACCAACGATTTGTTGCCTGCCGACGTGTTGGGCACCGCAATTTTTGAAAACACTACGCACACCTTTAAGTTTCATCCCGGCCCGATTTTTACCCATGTAT
This sequence comes from Pseudobdellovibrionaceae bacterium, assembly GCA_025354795.1. Taxonomy (GTDB): domain Bacteria; phylum Bdellovibrionota; class Bdellovibrionia; order Bdellovibrionales; family UBA1609; genus JALHOQ01. Next base: position 14,362 of record JANXMF010000171.1, on the reverse strand, counting down.
TGATCGCCGACGAACTCAATCGTGGAACGCCCCGTACCCAAAGCGCGTTTCTGCAGGCGATGGAGGAGCGGCGCATTTCCCTCGACGGCATCACCCGCGATTTGCCCAATCCATTTTTCGTGGTGGCCACGCAAAATCCGCGTGAACAGATCGGCACTTATCCGTTGCCGGAATCGCAGCTCGACCGATTTCTGATGCGAATTCACATGGGTTTTCCGGCCCCGCAATTCGAATTTGAACTGCTAAAAGGCCGGCGTAAGCGTGACGATCAAGTGCCCGCCGTGCTCAATCAAACCGAAATTATTCGTTTACAAGAGGCGTGTGACAATGTGCATGCTTCAGATATCGTGATCCGTTACGTGCAGCGCATCTTAATGCAAAGCCGCAACGTGCGCCCGGATTTTACCGGACTCTCGCCGCGCTCGGGGCTAGGTATTTTGGCGGCGGCACGGGCTTGGGCTTTTCTGGCCGGGCGGGATTTTGTGATGCCCGAAGATTTGCAGAGTGTCGGGCCGTGGGTCATCAATCACCGTATGAAATTTCCCTCATCGTCGGCGTTTGAAAAAACCAAAGAGTTCCTGCTCAGCCTTCCCGTAGAGTGAGGTCGACAGTGAAGTTCATTACCAAAATGCGGCGCCAACGACTGAAGCAGAGTCGGATTTTCATTCTTCCCAGCGCGCGCGGCATGGTATTTTTGGCGGCGATCGTTGTTCTGATTCTGGCTGCGGCCACTTATAGCAACAATTTGATTTTCATCCTGGGCTTCTTTTTATTTGGCGTGTTTTTTATTTCCATGGTCCAGACCCAGTTCAATCTTCAAGGTGTCGTGACAAAATTCGTGTCGGCGGAAGAGGGCTTTGCCGGCGACGGTCTGACGTTGCTTTTTCAAATGTCGCAAAAAAGTCCACGCGTGCATCGAGCGCTGCGTCTTCGCAGTCTCTCGCGCAAGTGGAAGACTCTCGCGGTTGGGCGCGAAGATCTTGAAGCGGACGAGAGCCAACGGCCCATGCGTATCACGATGCTGGCGTGGCGCCGGGGCGTGCATCCGATCCCTGAGCTCGCATTTGAATCTTATTATCCGCTCGGACTTTTTCGTGCGTGGACAGTGCTTCGGCCTGAGGGAACCCTAACGGTCTATCCGCGCCCCAAAGGTATTCGCATCCTTGAACCATTGAATTGCGAGTATGGCGGTGAACAAGCAGTCGGCTTCGGCGCCAGCCCCGACGGCGATTTTGGTGAACTTAAACCCTATAAAGTGGGAGAGTCATACCACCAGATCGCATGGAAACACTATGCCCGCAGTGGGCAGTTGCTCAGCAAAGTGCACTGGGGCGATGTGCACAAACGCTATCATATGGAATTGACGACAAACTCGGTTAAAAAGGAAAGCGAACTCAGTCAAGTGAGCGCCTGGGTGCAACAGGCGCTAAACGAAAATGCGACTTTTTCCATGGACCTGCCCGAGGAAGCCATCGGCTCTGGTGGCGGCACCGAACACGCGCAACTCTGCTGGCGCACTCTGGCCCAGGTGAAAATCGGATGATGACCAAGCTGACTCGACCCTTGCTATTCTTAGTGCTGTTCAATTTGTTGCCGCAATTGACTTTGCGCCCGTTGTGGGTAAATTTATTCTGTTTAGTCTTGGTGGGATACCGGCTTTATCTGGAGTTCAAAGGCTCAAAAATGCCACCGCGTTGGATCATTTGGCTAGGGCAAATCACTATTTGTTTGGCGATCTGGGCGCACTATCATTCCATCTTAGGCGATGAGGCGGGCGGCGCGTTTTTAACTCTTCTTCTTTGTATTAAAATTTACGAGCTGAACCGTAGGCGCGATTATTTTTTGACCTGCATCCTCTGCGTGTTGGTGCTGATGAGCTACCTTCTCTTGGATCAGGGCCTTATGATCACCGGATTCTTAGTGGCCGATGTGATCTTAATTTTAGCGGTGTTTCTGGCGCTCGAAGATGAATCGTGGAGCTGGACTTCATGGCGTATGTCTTTAAAACCCAGTATGGCTCTGGCTTTCAAGGCGTTTCCACTGTTGGTGTTTATGTTTTTGCTGTTTCCGCGTTTTAGTACGGGCTTTGGTACCGGGGGCGGCAGCGGCGCTAAAATGGGTGTGAGCGATACCTTGCGGCCGGGAGCGGTCTCGCACTTGATGTCCTCCGACGAACTGATTTTTCGCGCGACATTTTTGAATGGCGACATCCCCCCGCAAGCCCAGCTCTACTGGCGGGGAGCGGTGCTCAACAATTCCATAGGTCTCAACTGGGATCGGACCCGTGATCAAGTTAGCATCAGCCCACCGGGGCTCAGCGAGCGTAGGCCTGATATCGAAATCTATTTGGAACCAGGTTCCGAGAAATTCCTGTTTGCGCTGGATTCCACCCGCACCATCGCCTTTCCCAACGATCCCGCGGACTCGCGCATTCGGGTTCGCGATGGCAAGACTTACGAATTGAAGGAGTCGTCGCAGGTGCGTGAGCGTTATGTTCTGCAAGACCGGCAAGACAAAGAGCCCGTGGCCATGGAAAGCGATGCGCCCGAAGATTTCTTAAGCGTGCACGAAAAGCCTTCTACCGAACTCCGCCGCTGGCTGCAATCTTACGAAGGGCTAAGCGCAGGAAAAACCGTGGGCCGCCTGCTCGACAAATTTCACAACGGTGGCTATCAATATTCGCTAAAGCCACCGCCAGTGGCCAATCTCGATGAATTTTTATTCAAAACCAAAGTCGGTTTTTGTGAACACTACGCCGGCAGTTTTGCCACTCTTCTACGTTACTTAAAAATCCCTTCCCGGGTTGTAATGGGATTTCAAGGTGGAACGCCCAGTATTCTGAAGAACTTCATTAGCGTGCGCGGCCATGATGCGCATGCATGGGTTGAATATTACGACCCCGACGCCAAACGCTGGCGCCGCGTGGATCCCACCGTGCAAGTGGCGCCGCTGCGGCTATCTGAAGGCAGTGAGAGCTATTTTGCCAATGACCGGGGCCGAGTCCCGTCGTGGCTCGGAGACTGGTCCCGCGCTCTCATGCGCTCACGTGCATTTGTCGACGAAGTTGAGGCTTCATGGACTGGGTTTTTGCTCCACTTCGATTTGGCCCGCCAGCGCGAGATTTTGGCTAAACTGGGGATGGAGGAAGTGCTGTTCCGCGCCCTTCCCGTGTTCTTGGTATTGACGGTCGCCCTTATTCTGGCGTTCGTTTATTTCTTTGAGAGTCGCCGCCGCGCCCCTCTGAGCAACGATGAAAGACTGTATCAGCAACTGCTGGCGCTTTTAGTCAAGTGGCGAATTGAAAAAGCCCCCAACGAAGGGCCTTTGACATTGATGGCCAAAATCGAGGCCGCCTCCCCGCAACTGGCGCTTCAGGTCGCGCCCATTCTTGAGCCATTGGTGGCCGCGCGTTTTGGACGCACGCCGCTCACCGCGCAGAGTGTGCTTTTATTGCAGCAACGTCTGCACCAGCTCAAACGTTTTTTGCGTCTGCGATCCAGCCGTTGACCGCTGAGTAAAGCCCGTGAGATCCATCAAGGATGCAAACCAAACAGACGCCGCTCATGGAACAGTATTGGGGAATCAAAGCACAACACGAAGACAAAGTGATGCTGTTTCGCATGGGCGACTTTTTCGAAATTTTTCACCGCGATGCCGAGGTCGCCGCGCCCATTCTCGGGATCACGCTCACTCAGCGCAATAAGAAAGATCCCGACTCCGCTAAAATGTGTGGCGTGCCCTATCACACCATTGCCGGGCCGATCGCCAAACTGTTGATGGCGGGACACAAAGTGGCGATCTGCGATCAAGTCGAAGATCCCGCGCTCGCGAAAGGCTTGGTGAAGCGTGCCGTAACACGCATTTTGACGCCCGGAATGGTTTATGACCCCGACACTCTCGATCAGCTTAGCGCCAATTATCTGTGTGCTTACGACGATACGGTGATTGCGTTTGCCGATGTGACTACCGGAGAGGCGCTTGCCTACCGAGTGGCTAGCGGCGCGGCTCGTGAGGAGATTTTGCAGCTTCTTAGCCCGGTGGAAGTTGTTTTGAGTCCTGAACAAGTGCGCACGCAAAGTTCGGCTCTGCATTCGATTTTTAGCGGTGACGCGAGTGATCCGCTCACCCGTTTGAAAGGTTATATCGCGCAACTGCAAGGTCCTGAGGTCGCGCAAAGTCTCCAGGAATTCGTATGGCGTGAGCGCCGCAGCACCTTGCGGCTATCGCAAACCGTGCTGCGCCATTTAGAGGTGTTCGAAAATTCGCGGGGCGAAAAAACCGGCGGTCTGTTTATGGCGGTCAATCGCACCCAAACCGCGGGCGGCGCACGTCTACTGAAATCGTGGCTGGCCGAACCCTTGCTCGATTTAACGGAAATTCAAACGCGGCAGGATGAAATCGAAACGTGGACCAAAGCCACTCCCACCCTAAAGACTTTTCGCCAAACCCTTGCACGTGTGGGCGATGTCGAGCGGCGCTTGGGCAAGGTGTACAGCACGACCTTCAACGCGCGCGATCTGAGCGCGATCGCACAGTCTATTTTGGTGGGCGAAAATCTCTATGCCCTCCACCCGGCGCGCCCACCTCGCACGGCAATTCAAAATCTCATGGAACTGGCGCGCAAAATCGACTCGTACTTGCGCGACGAATTGCCTTTCGCGGTCAGAGAAGGCGGCTTGATCAAACGCGGCGCCGTGCCTGCACTGGACGAACTGATTAGCCTTACCGAAGACACGCAAAAACTTTTACTTGAACTCGAGACGCGTGAAAAACAGAGTACAGGAATTAGTTCTCTCAAAGTGCGTTACAACAGTGTCTTTGGCTTTTACATCGAACTCACCAAAACTCATGCGCACAAGGCGCCTAACCATTACCGGCGCAAGCAAACGCTCACCAATGCGGAACGCTACACCACCGACGAACTGAGCGCGCTGGAGGAAAAAATCCTCTCGGCCCGCACCCGCCGCGATCAAATGGAGCATGAGATTTTTTTGGATTTACGTCAGGCAGTCATCGCGCAGTCCGCCGATCTGATCCACACCGCACGGGTGTGGACGCGGTGGGATGTTTTAAGTGCACTGGCGTGGTTGGCCTTGGAACGCGGCTATTGTCGTCCTCAGTTTTCACCTGTTGGAGCTTTGCATCTGGAGATGTGCCGCCACCCGGTGGTCGAAACCACCGTTGCCGGGGGCTTCGTGCCGAATTCTGTGCGCCTTGAACCTGGCGAGTGTTTGCTGCTGACGGGACCGAATATGGCCGGGAAAAGTACGCTGATGCGACAAGTGGCGCTGCTGGCAATCATGGCGCAAGCGGGTTCCTTTCTACCTGCGCAACACGCGGTGCTGCCGAGATTTGAGGACATTTTCACGCGCATAGGCGCCAGCGATTTTCTAAGCGAGGGCTTGTCTACCTTTATGGTTGAGATGACAGAGACCGCCGACATCCTGCGCGCGGTCGGCCCGCGTTCGCTGGTGATTATGGACGAAATCGGGCGCGGCACTTCGACCTACGATGGCCTCAGCTTGGCACAGTCGATTTTGGAATTTTTGCTCGCACAGAAAAAACCCTATCTGCTGTTTGCCACTCACTATCATGAACTCACCGCGCTTGCGCAAATGTATCCGTCGCTACGCAATGCCCATATGAGCGTGCAGGAAAAGGGCTCACAAATTCAATTCTTGCACACCTTGCAAGCGGGCCCCGCCAATCGTTCCTACGGAATTCACGTGGCGAAGCTGGCTGGAATTCCAGCGGCCGTGACCACGCGTGCAAAACAAATTTTAGAGGGCTTTGAGGGGCAAAGTGGCGTGCAGCTGGCCTTGCCGATGCGCGAGTCGACGACTCCTCCAGCACCGTGGCTTGAGGATTTCAAAGCGGCCAATCTGGCGCACATGACGCCGCTCGAGGCGCTTAATAAACTCCATGAGTGGCAGCGCGAGGCTTCGCCTTAATGGCAACCCGCAGTTTTCTTCTCGACTCACAAACCGCGACCGGCCGCGAAATTTTGTGCCCCGAAGACATCACCTTTCCGGCGCCTGAACGCACTCCCAAACTTCGCCACAAGTTTTCCCTGTGGCTGGAAAAGTGTCTCATCGAACGGCTCAACAGTTACGGCGACTTTGCGGAACTCAAGCCCATTTTACTAGGCTCCTGGGCGCGCCACGAGCTTTGCCCCAAATCCGATATCGATTTGCTCTTTGTCGGTGACGAAGGCAAGGTCAAGGAATTCACCAGCACCGCTATCCGCTCAGGTCTCAAGCTGCGCGCGCGCACGCCTGAAGATCTGAACGATTGGACTGTCGGTGTCGATGCCTTTGATGTGCTGGCGCTGCAATCGGCGCTCCCGTACGCGCCTCGCGACGAAGCTTTGCTCACCTCGCAGGCACAGCTCAGCAGCGTAAAGCCGATGGCGATACTCAGTGCTATCCGCAGTGAGCGTGAGGAGCGGCGCAAGCGCCAGGACTCGATATCCAACTATCTCGAGCCCAATTTAAAATTTGGCGCTGGAGGATTGCGCGACATTGAGCAGGCGCTGGCGGTAAAGCACCTCTTTCCCGAAAAATTCGCCGACACCAGTCCTTATCCGTTCAAAGTCCTCGGCGCCATTAAGGACGAGTTGCTCTATTTGCGCAGCTTACTGCATCTACAAGGTTCGGGTGATATCCTTTCGGCGGCGGATCAGCTCGAACTGGCACGGCTATTCCGCATGGATTCGGCGCAACAGCTAATGAAGTTCCTGCAGAGCGAACTGGAAAGGGCGAATTTTTACGCCGATTGGGCGGTCGCCAATGCGGTGGCTACGAAGAGCGCCCGCACTGAGGCGCGCTTGCCGCTTACCAGCTTTGCCCAGCTTCTTCAACGTTTAGACACGAAACCCAGTTTGTTGTTGCAGTATGAAATCCGTTTAGTGGTCGATCGCTTGTTAAAGCCGTTGTCGCCCCTTGAGCGCGGCAAGGCTCTGCACAAGCTGCTTTATAGCGATAACTCCGACGCGTTTTTGTTGGCTCTTTATCGTGCGCGCGTGCTCGAAGCCCTGATCCCTGATCTCAAAAAGCTGCGCGGTCTGGTGCAACACGACCACTATCACCGTTTCACCGCCGACGCCCATTTGGTGCAAACTCTGCGCGAAGTGCAGCGGGCGAAAACGCAAAAACGCAGCCTCGGCGCGATGTCTAAGCTGACCCGTGATCTGAGCGCGCAAGAATGGCTCACGCTCAAATTGGTGGCGTTGTTTCATGATCTGGCCAAGGGCCGCAAAGGCGATCATTCGAGCGAGGGTGCACGCCTGGTCGAAAAGTATTTTGCCGAATGGGAGTATCCGGCAGGGCTCCTCGACGATGTTCGTTGGTTGGTCGACAATCACTTGATCCTATCCACCGCGGCTTTTCGCCAAAACCCGCAAGCGCAGTCCACCTGGAAGCGGCTGTTCGAACGCGGTGTTCAAGGCCGTCGTTTGGTTCTACTGGCGTTGTTTACCGCGATCGATATTCGCGCCACCAATCCCGAAGCGTGGACCGACTGGAAATCGCAGCTGCTGCTCAACCTGGTCCAGAGCATGCGCTCGCCGGAAGCTCAGGGCTTGCAACGCCACCTCAGTTACGCGCGCAAAACCGGAGGCACTGAAGACTGGTTGCTCAAAGTTGATCCGGTATTATTGCAAAATCTCAGCCCGCGCACCTTGCTCGAAGATTTACGCAAGGCCGGCGCGGCGCCACGGGCGCTTCCACCGCTAGTTGTTGCCGCCAAGAACCGCGTGTGGGTGCGCTTTCATAGTCGCCAGGACAGTACGGGTTTGTTTTTGAGTTTCGTGCAACGCCTTTATGGCTTTGGTCTCAATATCCAACTGTCGTCCGTGAGTACCATCACAGAAATTGGCGTCTACGACTGGTTTTGTTTACGCACCGAAAAATCCGCCAGACAAATCGGTAAATGGTTGGAGCTTGAAGCCAGCAAGACCGTGCCAATACCCAAAGTCGTGTTCCAATCGATCGATCTGATGGCACAAGATCAAGAAGAGTGGATATTCAGCTTCCGCGGGCGCGATCAACGCGGCCTGCTCTTAGCCGCGGCCCATGCTTTGGTTGAGGAAAAATTATCTTTGCGTTGGGCCCGCGCCCACACTTGGGGCCAGCAAATCGACGATATCTTCTCAGTCCAGCCCTTGGGTGAGGTGGAAAACACTCTGGCGCGACTGCGCGGAAGGTTTGTAACATAAGTCTTACCTCAACGGTCTCGCGCACTTCACTCAGTTGTTTTGCGGGTTAAATTAAAAGCCAGTCCAGATGAAATTTTCCCGCTTGCGAACGCAATTAAATTCTGTAGACTTTAATACAGGTGGTCGGGTTCGGATGGATCCTGGCTCGATCAGCCTGATGTCCGTATGGGGTCAAGGGTAATAATAACTCAAAAGGGGAGGGAGCAAGGATGCTCAGAGATGTGCTGATTCAAAAGGGTTTGTCGAACCGTGAGGCCGAAGTCGCGGAGTTGGTGACTAAGGGAATGTCTAACAAGGAAGTCGCGAACCAGCTTTTCGTCACCGAAAAGACGGTCAAGTTTCACCTGACAAACATTTATAAGAAAATGAATGTGAAATCCCGCGCACAGTTGATTGTGTGGTGTTTGCCGCATTTTGGTTTTGTCGAAAAGGAAGAAAAGCCGACTATCGACACGACCAATGCAATCAATATGGGTAATTCCCCGAACGTTGCTGCAGGCACTACTAGCCTCGCGCAAGGTGCTGGACCCATCGGCGGTATTGGCCGTCGCAACGATTTTGGAAATGACGTCGGCGCTTAACCGCGCACTTGTCCATTCGAATAGAAATGTGCGAAAAAGAGCCGCAGGGCTCTTTTTCTTTTTGTGGGAGTGTCAACAGTGTCCAATTTAAAACCCGTCCCCGTGTCGCAGTCCCGCGTGATCATGACCGAAATGGTCTTACCACAACACACCAATGCCCTCGACAGCGTTTTTGGGGGCGTGATCATGTCATGGATCGACATCGCGGCAGCGATCTCCTCGCAACGCCACTGCGGCATGCAGGTCGTGACCGCGAGTATCGATGATCTGCATTTTGTCCAGCCGGTCTATAAGGGCTGGATTGTGAATCTAAAAGCCTGCGTGAATTTTGTGGCGCACACCTCGATGGAAGTGGGGGTACGTATCGATGCCGAAAATCCGATTCAGAAAAAAGTTTTTCACACGGCTTCGGCCTATTTGACCTTCGTCGCGCTGGGGGCGGACGGCAGGCCAGTGCCGGTTCCGCAAGTGATCGCCGAGTCGCCTGAAGAGATTCGCCGCAATTTGGCCGCGGCTGAACGGCGTCGGCATCGCCTGGAGCGACGCAAGCTTTCGACCTACTAAGTCTTAAACAAATCGCAAATCAGCACTAAACACTTCGCGATCTGCTTTAACTGGCTTTGACTTCAAGGATGACCGTGCCCTGATAGGACTTGGCCAGATTTCCAAATTCATCCACAGCCTTCACGCTCACGTGCAGTGGCTGGCCCGAGATATGCTCACTCGCGGGACCCTCTAAAATCAGTTTAGTCGCCGGGCCCGCGCCCCACTCAATCATGCGGTCTTGCGGCAACTTGAGCACACGCCCGCCGGAGTAGTGGAAGGACAGCTTCCAATTTTCCGCTTTGGTGTTGCGCAACTTAATGATCGCCTGACCCTTAGTAACGGCCACCGGCACCTCATGGCCGCTCGGTGCATTCACGCGAATTACAAAACTGTCATCATAGTGCAGACACAGCCGGTGCGAACTATCGAAAACTTGAACCGAAATTTCAATCTCCTGCCCTACGGTTTGTTGATAGGGGCTGGTCCATTCCACCGCATGCGGTTCCGCCGAGCGCACTACGATTTTGACCGGGTCTTGCAACTTGAGCTTGTCGTTGGTGGAATCTTGCAGGTTGAGCTCAAGCCGCCCTGGTTCCAGCGCCGGAATTTGCGTCGTGCCCACGCCGTCCACGAGTTTAATTGGCGTGGCGTCGGCTTTTGGAGGAGCGGGGAGAATCGGTTGAGTTAGTACGAGCGCCGTCGGAGTCGCCGCGATTTCGGGCACTGGGATCGGTGCGGTAATATGTGGGGGAGGCGTATCCTGCGCGCGCGGCGGCTCCGGTGGCGCACGTTTGCGCAGCGAAGGCTCGCGCAACGGCGGTGGCAAGGCGCCTTCGGGATTTTTGGTCGCCCACCCAAAACGCTCGTGGACCAAAACCCAATCCTGTTTGCTTTCGTCATAAACATAATCAATAGGTAAAATATCGCCCGCGGCCCACTTGGTTTTGAGCTCGTTTTCGACAAAGGGACCCAATTGCTCGTCTAGATGCGAGATAATGAATTTGGGATTCATAGCAATCTATCGGACGAATGCCAGCGCGGATTGAGTGGTGCCTTTTTGAGACCTTGCAAAAAGTTTAAAACGCTAATAATTTTAGATAATTAAGCTCGACCATTCGGATCTCGACCGGACCCACTCCACCTGCTATGCTCCCTGCACCCAATGGAGGTTCAAGATGAGATTTAGTTTGTATATAGGTACGATTTTTATGGCCTTGCAACTCACAGCCTGCGGTCTGCAGGACATTCCCAAGAGTGAGAACGACGTCGATGCGGCTTCGGCGGAAGTGACCAACCAGTATAAACGGCGTGCCGATTTGGTGCCAAACCTAGTCAACACTGTGAAAGGCTATGCGGCCCATGAAAAGGAAACGCTCGAGGGCGTGACCGAGGCGCGCGCAAAAGCGACTTCTATGACGATCGATCCCAGCAAATCGACGCCCGATCAAGTCGCGGCTTACCAAAAAGCCCAAGGCCAACTGTCGCAAGCGCTCGGCCGTTTGATGGTGGTCAGTGAAAAATATCCGGAACTCAAAGCCGACGCGAATTTTCGCGATCTGCAGGCGCAGATCGAAGGCACTGAAAATCGCATCACGGTTTCGCGCAATCGCCTGATCGCCACGATTCGCGATTTCAACAACTTGGTCACGGTGTTTCCAACCAGCCTCACCAATTCCATTTTCTTTCATAAGGAAAAGAAGGCTCAATGGGATCTTTCGCCCGACGAGAAGCAAACGGTCGCAAAGCCACCGGAAGTTAAATTTTAATGCTCGCAAAGTTTTTGCCGCTGCTATTTTTGTTTAGTTTTGCGGCGCCCGCCACTGAGTTTGTGGTGCCGCCGCTGACGGGGCCGGTGGTCGATCCCGGCTCACTTTTAAGTCGCGGTTTCCAGGACGAGCTTAGTGCCTTCCTGCACAACTTTGTCGCGCGCGGCGGAGCCCAGATTCAAGTGGCGATCTTGCCCACCATTGATGACCTTGCGATCGAAGAGGTTTCAATCAAGATCACCGACCAATGGAAGCTTGGCAAAAGGAAAGAAGACCGCGGAGTCTTGTTGCTGCTTGCGACCGCGCAGCACAAGGTTCGTATTGAGGTCGGCCAAGGGCTCGAGGGCGATCTCACCGATGTCACTTCGAATCGAATTATTCGCGAAGTCATCGCGCCGGCGCTGCGCGCGGGTTCGGCTGACCAGGCGGTGCGTGACGGTGTTATGGCTATCGCTCATTACACCGATCCAAAATTGCTCGATGAGGACGCCCCGGCTCCGCGCAAAATGAAAAGCGGACACGTGCGCTTGATTACGATTTTCTTTTGGCTGTTGATCCTGCTATTTTTCCTGCGGCCCGGGGGTCGGGGCGGAATGGGGGGATTAATTACCTACGGCTTACTTGGCGGCTTCGGCGGCGGCGGCGGAAGCTGGGGCGGCGGCTCGGGTGGTGGCGGCGGTTGGTCCGGCGGTGGTGGTGGTTTCAGCGGCGGCGGATCGTCAGGAGATTGGTGATGGAAATACTCAACGCACAAGAACTGAAGCGGCTCGCTAGCGTCATCGACGAAGTCGAGAATAAAACTTCGGGCGAAATTCGCCTGATGATCGTCGAGCGTTCCGCGGTCACGGGTCACGTCGGACCGTTGCTGTGGGCGGTGCTGGTGTCGTTTGCGGTTATGATGATTTGGTTTTGGCATCTCGAGCTTGAGGCATATGAGCGCTGGTGGATGTGGCCGCTGCTGATGCTTGGGCTCCTTGGAGTTGCGGGCTGGCTAGCGCGCTTTCCCGCCATACAGCGCCGTTTCACGAGCTACCATGATCTGCACCACCAGGTTTGGGCTCGTGCGGAAGTTGAATTCCACCGCGAAGGCTTAAGTCACACCGAACTCCGCACCGGAGTCTTGCTGTTCGTTTCGCTGATGGAACGACAAGCCGTAGTCCTCGCCGACAAAGGTATCGCGGCCAAGGTTCCAGCGAACACGTGGGACGGGCTGTTGAAAATCATTGTCGAAGGAGCGAGCACTGGCCGCTGGGCCGAAAAACTCGATCAAGCGGTCCGCGAGTGCGGCAAGTACTTAGCGGAGCATTTCCCACCGCAGGGCCCACGACGAAACGAATTGCCAAACGACGTAATATTGAAATAGGTCTTATCGTGAGTGAATCGCGGTATTGCTTTTGTTCCCGGTCTTTTTGACGCGCCGTTCCCCGCAATTAGTACCTGGAACATTTTAGTACTTCTTGTTTTGCACCATAAATGAACTCCAGCGTGAAACTTGTGCCGGGGTTAGGCTCGCGAAGCAAATCGTTCCAGTGGATGCGCACTCGCGTTTGACGATGTTCGATTCGCGGCCCAATTCGTAGATTTTATGCTCATCTTCCTTGGAAAAATAGAGCTCCACTTCTTGATTCAAGGCCTGTGCCGCCACGGTCATTTGCTTGCGCAATTTTTCAATGCCTTCGCCCTTAAGCGCGCTCACGAACACTCGCGGAAACGCCTTGATCTGGAACTGTCGTTCAAGGGGTGCTTTATCGATTTTGTTGTAAACGTAAATAACAGGTTTTTTATCCCAACCAAATTCGCGGATAAATTCGTCGACCGTGCGTATTTGTTGTTCCATCTGGGGTGAGACCATGTCGATCACGTGCAGTAAAACATCGGCCTCGCCGGATTCTTCCAGCGTGGCTTTAAAGGCTTCAATTAGGTGGGCCGGAAGTTTGCGAATAAAACCCACGGTGTCGGTCACCACGGCGTCGCCGACTTCGGCCAGGTAAACTTTGCGAGTGGTTGGATCGAGAGTCGCAAACACCTGATCTTTGACTTCGACCCGCGAGTGGGTGAGCTGATTGATCAGGGTGGATTTGCCGGAGTTGGTGTAACCGATCAAAGCAAAGGTCGGCACCTTCATGCGCTGGCGCAGAGCCCGGTGCTGTTGGCGGTGCTTGCGTACGCTCTCGAGTTGTTTACGAATGGCTTTGACCCGTTCGCGAATGCGTCGGCGATCAGTTTCCAGCGCAGTTTCACCCGGACCGCGGGTTCCGATTCCACCGCCTTGGCGCGAGAGCGAGCCCATCCACGCTCCCACCATGCGTGGCAGCTGATCGAGAATTTGCGCCAGTTCAACCTGCAATTTTCCTTCGTGCGTCTTTGCGCGTTGGGCGAAAATATCCACGATCACTTGGTTGCGGTCCAAGACTGGAACCCCGAGCAGTTCCTGTAAGTTTCGGCCTTGAACGCCGGTCAGGTGGTGATCGACGACCACAACCGACGCCGCGCTCTCTTCAATCATCTCTTTAACTTCCTGCACTTTGCCGGTTCCGGCTAAGGTGGCGGGGTTATACTGAAGAAGAATTTGCACCACGTTGCCCACGACTTCGCCGCCCCATGCGACTACCAGGTCTTCAATCTCCGCTAAACTTTCTTTGATTTCCGGAAAGGAGTCTGACTTAAGGCCGATGCCTAGTACAATGACGCGCGCTTTAAGACTGCGATTGGTGGTCAGGTTTCCGGTCTCCTTCTTTAGACGTCTCAATTCGTGACAACTCATGCCCAGCTACCGCTACTTATCGGCAGAGCCTACTCTTTACTAGACTCCCGATAGGCCTGTGATTCCAGGGCCGTCATCACGATTGTATTCATGATATCGTCTACCGTGCAAGTCCTCTGCAGGACATTGGCCGGCTTTCTGACCCCCATAATAAAGGGACCGAGCACTTCGCCCCCGCCCAACTGTTGCACCAACTTATAGGCGATATTACCGGCCTCGAGGGTGGGGAAAATCAGAATGTTGGCTCCGCCCCGAATTTCGCAAAACGGGAAAATGCGATCGACGATATCCGGGTTCACCGCGGTATCAGCCTGCATTTCGCCGTCAACGATGAGGTCGGGATAACGGCGTTTGACGATTTGAGCGGCTTCACGCATCTTTAACGGATTTTTATGTTTCCCCGCGAAGTTGCTAAAGCTGAGCATGGCAATCTTCGGTGTTAAATTAAAATACCTTGCTACCTTGGACGCATGCACGGCGATGCTAGCGA
>JANXMF010000165.1 GCA_025354795.1 Pseudobdellovibrionaceae bacterium | reverse complement strand
GCCTAGGTGCGATTCGCTTTCTTCAGGCTGCGGTCAAGAATCGTGAGATCGAATTGCGTCCCAATGGCATCACCGAGCAAGACATCATTGCCGTGATCAAGAAAATGGCCAAGCAGCGCAAGGATTCCATCACGGAATTTGAAAAGGCCGGGCGGACTGATTTGGTGGACAAAGAGAAATTTGAACTGACCGTGCTCGAAGAATACCTTCCAGCGCAAATGTCGCAGGAGCAGGTGACGCGGATTATTGACGACGTGATCAAGGCCCAAGGAGCGACTCAGCTTAAGCAGATGGGCGCTGTGATCAAAGAAGTGATGAGCAAAACCGGCGGCATGGCTGACGGCAAAGTCATTTCCGACCTTGTTAAAAGTAAATTACAAAATTAATTTTACGCCACGTCCTTATTCAGTCCAGGGGGTCGCTTGAAATTTACGGCTGACTTTATTGATCGGGTACGCGAAGCGACGAATATCGTTCCGCTCATCTCGCAATATGTCCAGCTCCGTCGCAGTGGCGGGAACTTTCAAGGCATCTGCCCATTTCACCACGAAAAAACACCGAGTTTTTCAGTGAGCGAAGAAAAACAAGTTTACTTCTGCTTTGGCTGCAAAGCCTCGGGCAATGTTTTTAATTTTGTGCAGCAGAATCAGGGTCTAACCTTTCGTGAAGCCGTGGAGTATCTCGCGACTCGTGCGTCCATCGCGATCCCGGCAAATGAAGGCAATGAAACCAGCGGCAATCAAAATCGCACGTTGCTAAAGGTCAATGGGCTCGCCGCACAGTTCTTTCATCAAGAGCTCAAAAAATTGCCGCCCACCCACGAAGTGCAGCAGTATCTTGGACAGCGCGGCCTGACCGCCGAACTGGTCGACACCTACAAGCTTGGCTATGATTCCAGCGCCCATGCGCTCACGCGTTTTTTCGAAGCCAAGCGGGTGCCAACCGTGGCGGCCGAGCAAGTGGGTCTGATCAAACGCAACCGTGATGGCGGCGACGGGCACTACGATCTATTTCGCCAGCGGCTGATCTTCCCGATTTTTTCGCCGACGGGCCAGTGTTTGGGTTTTGGCGGGCGAGTAATGAACAAAGATCAGCAACCGAAATATTTAAACAGCCCCGACGCCCCGGTGTTTCATAAAGGCAAAGTTTTTTACGGCTTAAATCATTCGGCTAAGTTTATTCGCTCAGCCGATGAAGTGATTGTGGTCGAAGGCTACATGGATTGGCTGGCGTTGGCGAAAGTCAGTATTAGCAATGTGGTGGCAACTCTTGGTACCGCCCTCACCGCGGACCATGCGCATTTGATTAAACGCTATACCAATAAAGTTTTGTTGCTCTTCGATGGGGACGAAGCAGGCAAAAGCGCCGCACGGCGGAGTTTACCGATTTTGTTAAGTGCCGGACTCTACGCCCGCGGTTTATTTTTGCCCGATAAACTTGATCCGGATGACTTTCTCAAAGAGCGCGGCGAACCGGGTCTCCGCCAGCTGATCCAAAGTGCTCCGGATCTTTTTGAGCTGGTAACGACCGAACAATGGCTGCAGGCTAAGGGCTCACCTACTGGTAAGATTCAGCTGCTCGACGAATTTGCGCCACATTTAGTGAAGGTACCCGACTTGCGCCTGCGACGGCTCTACAGTGAGAATTTTGCAAATATGATCGGAGTCGATATAAAACTGGTGGAACAAAGCATTGCTCGGGCCGGCGCCCACTCGCCCCATGCAGGGAGCGCCATACGTCCTGAGGCTTCGACGCAAACTTCGGAAATGCCTCAGGAGGCCGTTTTATTCGATCTCACCAAAGCTCCGCGGGCTGAGGTGGAATTATTAAACGTTATTCTTATGCAAGAGGTCTATCTTAAGGAGGCGCTGGAGGCGGATATTTTGCAGCAGTTTTCCCATCTCGGATGCAAAGCGGTATTCACCAGGATATCGGAAGTATATGGACAAATGCCTAATAAATTTGATACTTTATCTGCTTTGCTTGCGAATCATGTGAGGCCTGTGGAAAATATTACACGACATTTGGCGGAACCGTTCACCCAATTGAGTACGGATGGGGCAAAAAAGTTGCTGCAAGATTGCATAAAACGCGTAAAAACCAACTATCTTAAGTCTAAATCGAAGGAGTTAGTTTCTGGTCTGAGAGGCGCGAACAGCGCAAACTCTTCAGAGCAGTTGGAACAAATTATGAATATTCACAAAAACCGTAGATCACTAAATCGCGGTTCTTAACCTTTATTTACTCCGAGGAGCGCTACCGAATGCCGAATAAAACGACGGGAAATGAGTCTGGAACTCCCCCCACTGAACTGAGTCTGCAACAGCAGCAGGCGATGATTCATGAGGAGATCCAGAGGTTTGTCCGCCTCTCCAAAGAGCGGGTATCGATCGCCATTGAAGAGATCAATGAACTGTTGCCGCCCGAGATTATTGCCGCCAGTGTGCTGGACACCTTCATGCAGGCCCTCGAGGTCAATGGTGTAGCAATTACAGAGACGTCAGAAAATAAGAAAGAAGACGAGGACGACTCGTTTTACCTCTCCGATCCCGACAAGGAAGAAAAAGAAGAGGAAGAAGAAGAGGAAGTCGAAGGCGACACCAAATCCAACGATCCCGTTCGTCTTTACTTACGCAAAATGGGCAGCGTGTCCTTACTCACCCGTGAAGGTGAAGTCGAAATTGCCCGCCGCATTGAAGCCGGCGAGCGCGAGATCGTGCGCGCCATCACCAATGCTCCGATCGGGACGAATGAAATTATTTTGCTCGGCAAGCGCTTAGACGAAGGGCGCATCAAAGTAAAAGCAATTTTTCGCGGTCTTGAAGACGAAGACACTCAGTACGATGAGCAAGAGTACATTCAAAAAATTCATGAGTTGATCGGTCACGTGAAGCGCTATCAAAAACGCGCGGCCAAACCGTTCACGACTCTTAAAGAGTCTCCGCACAATTCTCCCGCTTCGCAAGCGGCACAGAAAGAGCTTGAGAAGAGCAACACCGAGTTGATGGAGAATTTCGAGAGTATTAACTTCAACCGTAAAACCATCAATCGCGTGGTGATCAAATTTAAAAACTTGGTCAGCCGCTTTTCGACCTTACGTAAACGTGTGCGCATTGCCGTGGAAAAGTCTTTTTCCAAAGACATTCACCACATGGCCTTGCGTTTTAAAGCCATGGAAACTTCGGACGCTGAAGTCGGCAAGATGACAAAAGAGACCGCGGGTCTCACCTTCAATCAGTTCCGCAACTATTACATCCAGGCCGCCGATGCGCAAAAACGCCTCGACCGTTTGCATGCTGAAACCGAAATGACGTTTGAATGGATCAGAGACACCTACACCGCCATCTGGAAGGGCGAGCGCGAAGCCGACAAAGCCAAGTCTGAGTTGGTGGAAGCCAATTTGCGCCTGGTGGTCTCTATCGCCAAAAAATATACCAATCGCGGTTTGCAATTCCTCGATCTGATTCAAGAGGGGAATATCGGTCTGATGAAGGCCGTCGATAAGTTCGAATATCGCCGGGGTTATAAATTCTCGACCTATGCCACCTGGTGGATCCGGCAGGCCATCACGCGCGCGATCGCCGATCAGGCGCGCACCATTCGTATTCCGGTGCACATGATTGAGACGATCAATAAACTGGTGCGCACCTCGCGCTACTTGGTTCAGGAGCTTGGCCGCGAGCCAACGCCTGAGGAAATTGCCGCCAAAATGGATATGCCGGTCGACAAAGTCCGCAAGGTTTTGAAGATCGCCAAAGAGCCGATCTCGCTTGAAACTCCGGTGGGTGAAGAAGAAGACTCACACTTGGGCGACTTTATCGAAGACAAAAAGGTGATCAACCCATCCGAAGCCATCGTCAATCTGAACTTGGCGGAACAAACCCGCCGCGTACTCGCGACTCTGACCGCGCGCGAAGAAAAAGTTCTACGCATGCGTTTTGGGATCGGCGAAGAGAGCGATCATACACTTGAGGAAGTGGGCCAGGATTTCAACGTCACTCGTGAGCGGATTCGTCAGATCGAAGCCAAGGCTTTGCGCAAACTCCGCCACCCCAGTAGGAGCAACAAGCTAAAAGCTTTCATAGAATGAGCTTCGAGCGACATCCCAGGGATGTCGGGGTCGCAAGGCGCGACGAACAGCGAAAAAGACTTCGGAGGCCGCGGCGGCGAAAAGTCGGCGAAGCCCAAATTAGCTAAGGCTCCGCGTGTGGCATGGGCCGACGTGAAGGTGCGTGATTTTGCGCCCGCGGATATTGAGCCGATGGTCGCTTATTATTTTTACGGCATGCGCGATTCAATCAGCATGCAACAAGTCGATTACAGCAAATATCCCACCGAGGCCGATTACCGCCAGTATCTTCAAGGCGTGGTGAATGAGCCCATGAAAACTGCGTTGGTGACGGTGGAGTGGCGCGGACGAGCGATTGGCGTGCACATGGTCAATCCGGTCGGCACCGAGTCCGATTTTCAAGCGGCGTTTTGGCAGACCCAAGATCGCGGCATGGGTGTCGGCACGATTTCGGCGCTAAAGGCCGCGGCTTATTTCTTCGCCAATTTTCCCATGGACGTTTTGAACTTCCGCATCGGCACCGACAACAAAGCGGCGTTGGCTGTAGCCAAAAAATTACCGCTGAATTTTATTGGTGAGCAAACCGTGGAGCAAGGACCGTTTAGTCCGATGACACGCGTTCGGGTCTACACTTTAAGCCGCCAGGAATTTGAAGACATGAGTTTTTCAGAAGACGCGGACGATGTGGATGATGAGGAAACGGACGAGTCCGATCTCTAAGCGGCGGGGCGCGATTCGGCAGGAGCGGGCACGGACATCATAAAAGTCTCGTGATTTTTAATCGCAAAGCTGGTGGCTAGCACAAGCGACACCGCCAGCGGATCAAACACAAACACGAACAGTATGATTAGCCAGGTCGCCACATCATCCATGTTTTTGTTCATCAATTGCGCGACGTAAACCACAGGGCCAATTTCAACTTGATAGGCCAGCTTTTTCAAATTCTCTTCCCGCATGGTCATTTGCAATTCGATACTGCGGCGTTTGAGAGTTTCAAAGCGCGGCTCCAATTCCTTTTGGACCTCCAGGCGCTTGGTGATGCGCGAAGCCGGGACATTGTCGACTTCCTTTTGCAAGCGATCGATCTCTTCTTGCACCTTATGATCTTCCGAACTCAAGAATTCGAGGCGTACCATTGAGTTTTTGAGTTCACTTGAGGTGTGCTGATATGCGTAGGAAAGATAGCCAAAGATTCCGAGGCTGGTGATGCTCATAAGAATGCCGACCGCCAACGAAAGGTAAGCGCGCAGCACCGGATGGAGCTTTCCCCAATTGGTGTGCAGAAAACTAGCCGAGACCATCTTGGCGAACTCGAGTGCGCCCGCCATAACCATGACTGCGATGGGGGCACCAGAAAACAATTTGGCCAATCCGGAAATTGAGAAGGTGGCCCCAACCAAGGAGATCGTGGCCGCAGTGAATCCCAGAAGGAAAATATACGCCTTACTCATTACTCAATTTATCGGAACAAAGTCGGGGAACTTAAGATCTAACTAGACCAAAGACTCGGGTTATTTTTCTTCGATCTTGATCGATTTGATAACCACGGGAACAACGGGTTTGTCGGCCGCACCGGTCTTCGTCTCGGAAATTTTTTGCACTACGTCATAGTGCTCCACCACTTCACCAAACACCGAATAGTGTTCATCTAATCGCGGTTGCGGTGCCACCGTCACGAAAAACTGACTGCCGTTGGTGTTTGGACCAGCGTTCGCCATCGACACGATTCCTGGTTTGTTGTGCCTCAACTGGGGATGGATCTCATCATTAAACTGATACCCAGGTCCGCCAGTTCCATCACCCGCAGGGTCGCCACCCTGAATCATAAAACCTTTGATCACGCGGTGAAAAGTCGTGCCGTTATAGAACGGACGTTTGACCTTTTTTTGCGTCTTGGGATCGGTCCACTCTTTAGTACCTTTGACTAGTCCGACAAAATTTTCGACAGTTTTGGGAGCTTTGTCTGAGGCCAGCAGAATTTTGAAACTTCCCATGGAGGTTTCCACGGTGGCAAACATCTTTTTCCCTTTCACTGGGGGTTTGGCAGCAACCGTCGGTTTTAGCTTTGGCTTCGCAGCCTTCGGAAAAGCGGGGCCACTGAAACTTGAAATTAATAAAACAGCCAGAAAAAATCTAGAACTCATACATCCTCCGGTAGTGCATGTTTCATTCATCCCACCTTTTCCGATGGGCGTCTGCATTTGATGCGCCGAATAGCTTGCCCAACCCGTGCGAGTGCGGAAAAGTCGAGAGATGTACAAACAGGCGGTCATTTTGGCGGGCGGGAAAGGCACAAGACTTATGCCTTTGACCCAGAATATTCCTAAGCCCATGGTCGATGTGGCCGGCAAGCCGTTCTTGCATTGGCAATTGCGCTATTTGCAGGAGCAAGGGGTAACCGACGTTTTGCTCTTGGTCGCCCACCTGGCCGATGTGGTGCGCGCATATTTTGCGGCCCATCCGTTTGCGGGCTTGAATCTGGAATTTTGTGTGGAAGACACCCCTCTCGGAACCGGCGGCGCGGTGGCCCATGCGCATGCGCAATTGAGCGACACGTTTTGGCTGCTCAATGGTGACTCGTTTCTGTTTATCGATTTACCCGCGATGGCGAGGAACTTTGAACAGAAATCCTGGAGCGCCTGTATGGCGACCGTGACCAAAGATCTGGTGCCGGTCGCGGGAAATGTGCGGCTCGAGGGCGCCACTGTGCTGGAATACAGACGCGAGGCGGGCTTTGACCATGTCGACGCCGGGGTTTATTTACTCCGGAAAGCGGTCCTCGGGGGTGCGCCCTCCACACGACAATTTGACATTGGTTCGCTTTGGCCAAGCCTGATACGTGCGCGGAGCCTTGGCTCCTTCGCGGTGAAGGAACGGTTTTTCGATATCGGCACGCGTGACCGGCTGGCGGTATTTGCAGCGGCTGTTGGGAATTATTTTTGATTCTTCTTGGACTTACCGATGACAGTGCTATCCTTATTGTGAGCGGAACTCTTGCAGCTTATGTATCGCAACCAAGGATCATTCGCCGATGAAGAAACATTATTTGGTCACGGGCGGAACCGGCTTTATCGGCGCGGCGATCGTTAAAAGACTGATTCACAGCGGACATAAGGTACGTATCCTTGATGACAACTCACGCGGGCGCGCGCGCCGGATTGAAGACGTAAAAAACCAAGTGGAAATGGTACAAGGCGATGTGCGTTCAAGCGCCGATGTTCTCGCTTCAAGCAAAGGCGTTGATGCCGTCATTCACCTGGCTTTCGTGAATGGCACGGAGTTCTTTTATTCCCAGCCGGAACTGGTACTCGAGGTCGGAGTAAAAGGCATGATCAATGTCTTGGATGCCTGCAAAGCCCATAATATACGTGAGCTGATTTTGGCTTCCAGTTCCGAAGTTTACCAAACTCCGCCGGTAGTGCCGACCGACGAGGTCGTTCCTCTTTGTGTGCCGGATCCTTTGAATCCTCGTTATTCCTATGGAGCCGGGAAAATTATTAGCGAAGTTTTAGCCCTCAATTACGGGCGGCGCTTTTTCGATCGCGTGCTGATTTTCAGGCCGCATAATGTGTTCGGCCCCGACATGGGCTGGGAACATGTGGTGCCGCAATTCGTGGTGCGCATGGCGCGCATGAGTAGCGGCGCTCCACTGCGTTTTCCGATCCAAGGAACGGGCGACGAAACCCGGTCGTTTATTTATATTGACGATTTCGCCGAGGGTTTCATGGTCATGCTTGAGCGCGGGAAAAATCTAGGGATTTACAATATCGGTACGCACGAAGAAGTTTCCATTCGGCAACTCGCGACGATGGTGGGGAAGTGCTTTCATTCCGAACTCGAAGTCGTGCCGGGTCCGCTGGCTGCCGGCGGAACGCTGAGGCGTTGCCCCAATATTTCAAAGCTGATGGCGCTGGGATTTGAACCGCGCTTGACCCTAGCCAAATCCTTGCCGCTCGCCGTAGACTGGTACCGGCAACATGTTGCAGAGGCCCCGCCTCAAGGAGCGAAAGTTGGAAAGTAAGAATAGTCATTTTGTGGCCAATTGCCAAATCTGCGAGAGTGCCGATTTGCAACCCGCTTTGTTTTTGGGCTACCTCCCGCCGGTGAATGAAATGGTGAGCTTAAAAGCAAAAATCGAAGAGCGCCCGGCCTTTCCCACGCAGGTGTTGATTTGCCCGCGCTGTAAACTGGTGCAATTGAGCTGCGCGGTTAATAAAGAAATTTTGTTTCCGGCCGAATATCCCTACACCAGCGGCACCACCAAAATACTTCACGACAATTTCCAAAACCTTTACGAGCAATCCCGGGAGATCGTCGACTATGGAGAAAACGCGCGGGTCATTGATATTGGTTCCAACGACGGCACGCTGCTGAGTAAGTTTAAAGCCGGAGGACTAAACGTTTTTGGTATAGAGCCGACCGCGGTCTACAAGCTTGCGCTTGAGAAAGGTATTCCGACCAAAAACGCCTTCTTTACTCCCGCCTCAGCGCGGGAAGTCGCCAAAGAATTCGGGGCCGCGCGCCTCGTGACGGCCACCAACGTGTTTGCCCACATTGACAAGATCCACGGCATTGTCGATGGCATTCTCGCGGTGTTGGACCCAAAAGGCGTGTTTGTTTCTGAAAATCACTATCTTGGTTCTTTGATCGAAACGCTTCAGTATGACACCATTTATCATGAGCATCTTCGCTACTATTCCGTGACCAGTTTGAAGTATCTCCTTGAGTCCCATGGACTGGATATTTTTCATGTGCAAAAGATTCCGACTCACGGCGGATCGATTCGGGTTTATTCGGCACGCAAGGGACAGTATCCCATTCGTGATTCGGTCGCGGGCATGTTGCGTAGTGAAGAAACCACTTGTGTCAGCCTCGCCAGCCTCGAAGCTTTTGCCAAACGCGTGCATCGATCGAAACTCCAAATCAATGCGCTTTTACATCAAATCAACCAAGAGGGCGGGCGCATTTTTGGGGTCGGAGCACCTTCGCGTTCGTCCACTTTGGTGAGCTATGTTGGTCTGGACAACCAAAGTATTGAGGCCGTGGTCGAAATCAAAGGTTCTTTAAAGATCGGCAAGTATATGCCTGGCACTATGATTCCAGTGCTAGAGGAAGCCGTGCTTTATGAGCAGCAGCCCGAATATGCCATGCTCTTTTCTTGGCATATTGCGAGTGAGCTGATGCCGAAAATTCGCGCCAAGGGTTTCAAAGGCAAGTTTATTATCCCGCTGCCCGAGGCGCGGATCGTCAACTAAGCGTCCGCTGGATCACGGCACAAGCCATTTTAATTTGCTGGTCGGTTAAGTCAAAATGCGACGGCAGCCACATGCCATTTTGCGAAATCGCATGACTCACGGGATACTTAGCGGGTTCGTCGCGATAAGGCTCTTGAGTGGTGATCGGCAGCCAGAACTCGCGAAAGCCTATTCCCTCACGCTGAAAAGCGGCGATAAGCTCGGCGCGCCGGGGCGAAACCAGGTCTGTCCACTGCAGCACCTCGCCGGCCTCGACCGCAGGAAGGCTGATTCCGGGACAATCTTTTAGAAGTTTTAAATAAAGCTGGTCACGGTCTTGGGCGCGTTTGATCCGTTCCCCCGCCCGCTCCAATTGCGCGCGCAGCACCGCGCCTTGAAGACTGGTGTATTTGAAATTGCTGCCAAACACCGGATGCAGATCGGCACCTCCGCTGCC
>JANXMF010000149.1 GCA_025354795.1 Pseudobdellovibrionaceae bacterium | reverse complement strand
CAGACGAAATCGAGCTCCTTGCTGCGTTCGACGAAGAATTCAAATCCGCCATGCCACACGACCTGCTCTTTTTCCCGAATCGCGTCATTCGGGTCGGAGGCCTGTCCGCCGACGAAAATTCCATTTTTCACCGGCTGATGGGTTACGGGCAGTTTTCCTATGGCGCTGGGGGAGTGTCCGACACGAAGACCGGTCCGATTTTAGGCGGCAAGGGCGGCGTTTACTTCGGCGATAATTTTTGGTTGGCGCTGGACTATCACTTGGGTGGTCCTTACAAGCTGGCCAATAATGACAATGAGTATTTGAACCGCATGTGGGGCGCGGGTGCGGGAATTATTCATCAGAAGGTGATTCGCGTTTGGGCTGGCTATTATTACTCCGCGGTAATTGATGATATTGAGAACAATCAACTTTATCAGGGCACCGGATTTGCATTGTCCTGCGGCATCGATTTGAGATCCAAGCTTTCCATTAACCTCGAGTACAGCAAACAGCAGTACACGAGCATTCGCACTTCCGGCCAGACGTACACGCCGCCCACAGCGCTCGATGTCTCAGTGATTTTCCTATCGCTCAGTGCTCCCATCGCGCTCTTTTAAAAACCGCCGCGACTGGACGACTCACCCGCTACAAAACACTTTGTAAAGCCGCCAAAACTTCCCCCGGGCTAATCGTCTCCATACATTCATGCGTCCCCAGAGGACAAACCAGAGCCCCATGTTTCCCACACGGACGACACCCCAGCTTACGCTGAACCACTACCGCCGCATTCTGCCAAGGGCGAAAACCCTGAGCCAAGACTGTCGGCCCAAAAATCGCCACTGTCGGCAGTCCCGCCACTGCGGCCGCGTGCATGGCGCCACTGTCATTGGCGATCAGGGCGGCACCGCCCGCGAACAACTCCACTAATCCATTTAGCGATGTCTGCCCGGCACGATTGATAACGCCGCTCACTTTCACCGCTATCTCATCACATAACGCTTTTTCCGCGGGGCTTCCCACCAACTCCACTTGAAATCCGCGTTGCAATAATAACTGCGCGAGCGCTTCAAACCCGCGCCGAGTCCAGCGCTTAGTGGGCCACACACTTCCCGGCGCCAAAAATACGCGCTGACGATCGGCGCCGCGAGTTCCGAGCTGCATCGAGGCCCATTCGGGGATCTCGGGTTCGCGAAAATCAAACGGCGACGCCTGCGACTCAGGACTTAAAAGCCGCGCAAAATTCTCATCACCAAAAAGTTCCGCGAGCGTACCGTCAAACGGAGTCAACAGACTGAGTTGGCGGAGCGCCTCCGGATAAGCCGCGGGCCTCACCACCCGCCACTTATAAAACGGAAAATTCCACCCCGAGTGAAAGGCCACTTTGCCGCGCCTGGCGCGCAGACGAGTCATCCATAAAGCCGTGCGCAGGCTCTGATGGGGCACGAAAATCACATCCCATTCGTTAGCTGCAAGCTGGCTCAACGCAGCCTTGCGTCCGGTGCCGCTGCGTTTGTCGATCTCAATCACTTCGTCGACCAAATGGTTTTTCACAAAAAATTCGCCGAGCCCGGGACGACAAGCCAAAGTCAGCGACGCCTGCGGATCCCAATAGCGAATGCGCTTTAATAGGGGGATGGAGAGAAAGAGATCGCCGGGGAAGGCGGTTTGGAAGACGAGATGTGCCACTGCAGTCCTTCTTCGAGCGCGCCAATAACGTGCGCAAAATCGACCTGATCGTAGCACATTATCGCTTTATGACAATCCCTCTTCCAGCACGGCGAACAGGGCGCTTGCGTGAGGATTTTTCGGCCGCGACCGTAAAGATCGATCTCTTGGGCGCAGCTCGGGCCAAACCAGGCCACCACCCATTTGCCAAGGCCGATTGCCATGTGCATTCCCAAACTGTCGCCACTCACCACCAAATCACACGCGGCCACACTGACGAGCCCGTCGCGCAAGCCGCGCGTGCTAGGAGATAAAATCACCGAGTGGTCGGGCGCGATGGCTTCATTGCGTTCGCTGTCCTCGCGCCCACCCAGAAGGACAACCGGGCTGAGACTTAACACCGGATGCTGCTGCAAAAGCTGCAGGAGTTGGCGGTGGCCCTCGATCGACAATTTTTTATGTGGCAGAACCCCACTGCACCCGGTGTTGATGCCGATGATCGGCGCCTGCCCGCGGCTCCATAAAGTGCGCCGGACATCGCGCAAACTTTTCTCTTCGTCACTAAACGAGACAATATACTCGTCGCGCGTAAAAGGCCCAAGCTCGAGGGCCTCGTGCACCAACTGTTGTTCGGTTTTTTGATTGACGAAAAACTTGGCGTGGTCCGAAAGACCGAGTTGCCACAACTCGTCCGCAGCCACCGAGGCTGCAACAATCGCGCCGTGGGTAGGTTCCGTCACAAAGCCGCGCACTTCCTTCACCCGCGTCTGGCGCAGCAGGCCCTCTGCCACCAGCGACTTGTCGATCACCAACGCGACGTCAAATTCGAGCGCCGCCAACTTAAGCAAATCTTCGCTGTCCAAAGTTAACAGGCGATCAATCTGCTCGACGTGTTTTAACAGTGCGGGCGCTTTGGTGATCCACGTGATATGTGCGCCCGGATAGCGGCGCGCCATCGCCGGAAGCAGCGAAGTGCTGCGCAAGACCGCTCCGAACGCCTCGAGATGAATCACTAAGATGCGCGGGCCCACCGGCGCCAGCGACGCGCAGCTTTCATCGCAATTGAGATTTTTTGCACATGGTTTATAGCCGCTAAAATGCCGGCACTGAGTCTGTGGCATCTATCCAGTATAACGATGGAAGCCTGACTAGCAGAGGGTCAAGGCGGCGAATCTTGACCTTTTTCCAGCGACCTAAGTTTGGCGACAATTGTGCCGATTTTGATCTTGGATTCAATGCGTACGATAAATTTGCGGTCGTCATCCGTCAGCCAGACCAAAATCTCCCCGACCGGGGCAAATGCACCGTCCACCATGATATGCGGTTTCAACACAATGGTGTCGAGCTCGCCAATATCCGTGTCGAGCTTTTCACGGCGCAAAACCTCACCCGTGAACACGATGTTTTTACCCTCGTCGGCCACGCGAAATCCTACTCTCTTACTCACCTCATATTGAAAACTGCGCAAGTAGTAAGCGGCACTGATCACATTTTGCGAATACGGCAAAATATCCCAATCGAGTTTTTTGCTCTCTTCGCCATGCTCCTTGGTCACACGCTTTTGCCAATAGCTGGCTTTGTTGGTTTTGGAATCCAGAAAAGTGCGGGCTTCCGCCAATTGTTTCGACTCTTTGATGGTGATTTGCAAATTGATCGGAATCATCTGGTCATAGAGCAAGTAGGTTGTGGCCAGATCGTCCACGCCATAGATATGATTGAAAAATGAACTGGACTTCGCGACCACTTCAAAGTGATAGGCTTTTTCGCCGTTCACTTGCACCATGGGTTTTACGGCGATCTCCATAATGCCAGCCTCGATCTTGAAATAAGACAGAGCAAGTGTTACCTTTTCGCCGGGGCGGAATGGATCTTTCAGCGGGCGACGGCCTGCAAAGCCCAGACTGTCTTCGATTTCCGGCTGGCGCGGACCAGCCTTTTTCGAAGAAGTGACCTTGGCCGCTGCGACCTTTGCCTTCTTAGTTTTCTTGCCCGGCTTCTCAGGTACTGGCGGAATGGAAGGTTCCAAAACCGCAGGCGCGGGTGGTGTGACCGGCGCGACCTTTAACTTTTGCTCATACTCTTCGTTACGCAAAACTTCTTCGGCCTTGTCGTATTGCAAAACCCGGCTGGCGCAACTAAGCGTGACCAGTCCCAACACCAGCACTCCAATTGCAATACGTAAAATTAGTGGGAGAGGGGCACGGCGCATCGATTCAATATACCCACGCCCCTAGGAGACCACAAACCTTTTCCATCGGCGGTGAATCCACATCCACTGGTCCGGATGCAGGCGCACGTATTTTTCCAGTTCATCATTAAATTCTTGCGTCACTAGAGCGGCGGTGGCGACCGTAATGTCTTTCGGCACGGGTATTTCACGAACATACTTGACGATGTGCCGTCCATTTTCACGATAGGTGTAGGCCGCAAGCACGGGCGCCCCCGAACGCGCGGCCATTACCGCAAGCCCTGCGGCAGTACCAGTCTCGGCGCCAAAAAAAGTGCTGCGCACCCCAATGGGCGGCCCGGTAAATTGATCAAGCGGAATCACCACCACCGCCCCGCCCTTCAGCGCGCGCAGCAAGGCAAAGGAGCTATCCCGGGGCGCGATAAAGCGCGTACCCAGTCGCTCGCGCATGCCAAACCATAAATCATTCAACCATTTTAGTTTGAAGAACTTGGACACCATTACCATTGGCCACCCGTGCAGTGACATCGCCGCGCAGGCCAGATCGCCGTGTCCGAGATGCAAGGTCAAAAGCAAAACGCCCTTGCCGCGCTTGAGGATTTGGTCAAGAAGCTCCGCATTTTCAAACGTGAAATAACTTTCATAATTTTCGACCGTCAGCCACGGTAGAAAACTGTACTCTAAAAACCCGAGGGCCAGGCTCTGCAGGCTCCTGCGCCCAAGACGCACGCGGGCAGAGCGACCTAGTTCAGGATAAGCAATATGCAAATTGTTAAGTACGACCTGGCGACGAATGCGAAAGACATCGAACCACAAAAAGGCCAGAAAATTTCCGAGGGTGCGCCTTAATCCGCCAGGGCCGTAAAATAAAATAAAACTAATCGCCCGCCCGAGCGAGCCTATCAATATCCGCATAGAATGCCTTAAGATCTCCCTCAAACTGTATTCCAAGGTCAATCACCCATAGGCGCTCGCGCAGGCTGTGGAAGTGACTTAATTTGGTTGCATCCTTGGCGGTGGTGACAATCCACCTTGCGTTTAGGCTGGAGGCTTCGTCCAAAATGGATTCCACTTCCAAGTGCGTGTAACGATGATGATCGTCAAAGTTATTATGTTTCACAATCGAAATATGCCCGGCAATCAATTTCTCAACAGTTTCCGGCTTTGCCACACCCGAGACCAAATAACCGGAGTCTTTCAGCGTGTGAGTGGCCACCCCACTGAGCGAATAAAAACCGCGGAAAATATACGCGGCTTTCAAAATCGGTTTTTGGCCTTTTTCGTTCAGCCAAAAAAGCAAATCTTTCAGCTGATCACTGTCGGTCAAATTGGATTTGGTCACCACAAAATAGTCGGCGCGCTTCAGAGCCGGCAGCAACGACTCACGTCCCTGGCCCACAGGCAGCACGCGATAATTTTTCATATTTTCGGTGGCATCAAAGAGCAGGAGGTTGAGATCACGCTTGAGGGAACGATGCTGAAACGAATCGTCACTAATAATGAAATCCACCTTTTGCGCCTTAAGCAAATGGCGGGCGGCCGCGACCCGTTTTTCACCGACCACCACGGGCACATCAGGAAAAGCCGTGCGCACCAACACCGGCTCATCGCCAAAATCCAGAGCCGCAAGAGCTCCGTCTTGCACCGCTTTGACGCCCTTGGTGCGGCGGCCATACCCTCGCGTCACCACCCCACAGCTGTGACCATGTTCCTTCAGCAGCGCGATCAAGGCCAACGACACCGGAGTTTTGCCGGTTCCGCCGGTGGTCAGATTGCCCACCGAAATTACCCGTGCATCCACGCCCTGGGTTCGGAGTAAACCAATATTATAGAGACCATTGCGCATCGACATCAGCGCTTGGTAAATCCATCTGAGGGGAAATAAAAATTCTCGCAAGGTGGTTAAGTTCTCCAGTAGGGTTCGAGGGCCTGGGCCACGCGCGCGGTCGCGCCCTGTTTGCCCAAACGTTCTTTGGCGGGTTTGAGCGCCGCCGCCATATCCCGCCGTTGCGTCGCACTAGTGATCAGCACCCGCAGGCTCTTCGCCAGCTGCGGTGGATTCGCCTGCTCTTGAAAGAGCTCTTTGGCCACTGGCGCATCCAGCACCAAATTGATCAGACCAAAATATTTAGTATGCTTCACAAATTTTTTGGCTAAAAATGCGGTCATTGCATTCATCTTATACATGATCACCATGGGTTTTTCGAGCAAGCCGACCATTAAAGTAGCCGTACCCGACGCAACCAGAACGACGTCCGCCAAATCAATCATGGAGAACGGTTCGTCCTTAATCAAGATCAAAGGAAAATCCAGACCCGAAAGATAGCCTTGAAACTGCTCGGTGCTGAAATTTGGAGCAACAAAAAGCGCCACCTTCAATTGCGGACAAGTCGGACGCAATTGCCGCACGGCTTCCAGTTGCGTATCCAAGTGATGCTTGAGCTCCGAGCGGCGCGAGCCCGGCATAAGGGCCAGCACCACATCGTCATTGGTGAGGCCGTATTTGGCGCGGTGGGTTTCACGCACGAGGGGATCAAAAAAACGCGGCGACAATTCGTCGAGAAGCGGATGACCAACGAACTCGACATCAACGCCATGGCTCGAATAAAAATCCACCTCAAACGGAAAGACCACCAACATTTTAGCGACCAACTTCTGAATGGTTTTAACCCGACCGCTACGCCACGCCCACACCTGCGGTGAAATGTAATACACCACGGGGACGCCGAGCTTTTTCAGGCGTTTTGCCAAACGCAAATTAAAACCGGGATAATCGAGAAGCAACGCGACCTGCGGCGTTTTATCAGTAGCCGCACTCATCACTTCGTAAAAAGCTTTCTTAATCACCGGCCAGTGGGAGATGACTTCTTGTAAGCCGACCACCGCCAAATCTTCGGCGCGCGCGAGACACTTAAAGCCCTCTTGGGCCATGGCCTGGTCGCCAATGCCAAAAGCTTCGACGTGAAGGCCCGCCTTTTTCCAGTGCTGCAACAAGCGCAGGGCATAGAGGCAACTCGAAGCTTCGGCGGCAACGATTAAAATTCTACGTGAGGCGCTTGCGGACATTTTCGATGATCTTTTCCGCGAGCCGCAAGGCCTGCAGACCATCCCGACCCGAGACCGCAACCGGCGTGTCGTTCTGAATGGCTTCGATAAATGATCTGGTTTCATCCAACAAAGCATCGCCTTTTTCTAAGTTGTAGCTCTCGTGCTCAATCGGAATACTGTCTTCAGTCCACTCGCCGGTTTTTGTAAAATGATTGACCTCACCAGTTTGAAAGTCGACCGAGAGATATTGATTGGCCTGGAACAAACGAAATTTGCGCTCGGTCTTTTGCGAGACTCGCGAGGCCGTAACGTTAGCCACCGCGCCCGACGCAAACTCGATGCGTGCGTTGGCAATGTCAATTTGTTTAGTCAGTACTGGAGTGCCGACCGCGGAAACGCTCACCGGCTCGCTGCCGACCATCGACAGAATGACATCCAGATCGTGAATCATCAGATCCAAAATGACATCAACCTCGGTGCTTCGCACTTTAAACGGCGCCAGGCGATGCACTTCGATAAATAGCGGCCGCTCGATTTTAGCACGAGCCGCCTGCAGTGCCGGATTGAAGCGCTCGACATGGCCCACTTGGAATTTCAGTTTGTTGAGTTCCGCCAAACGCACCAGCTCCGTGGCCTCTTTCGTATTCGACGCGATCGGTTTTTCCACCAACACATGAATATGATTTTTAAGGAAAAACTCAACCAACTCAAAGTGCGCGGGTGTCGACGCGGCCACCGTCACGGCCTGCACTTGGCCAAGCAATTCCTGCGGATTGAAAAAAGCCTGCACGCCCATTTCGCGCGCCACCTTTTCACATTGTTCACGATTGGTGTCGCACACGCCGACCAGCTCTACGCCCTCGACCATTTTATGCTTCTGCGCATGGAAGCGGCCAAGGTGACCTACACCCACCACGGCGGTTTTAATTTTCATCATCGCGCGATTCCTCGCTCGGATTTGCGGATAAACTGCACCAGGTACTCGATATGTTGCGAGGGTTGGCAGGTCTCTTGAATCTGCTCCAGCGCCTCATCGATGGTGCGACCGCCCTTGAGCACACTTCGCACCGCGCGGTGAACGTTTTCAACTTCTTCACTCGAGAAACCGGCGCGTTCCAGGCCAATACGATTGGCCGCGCGCGACACCGCATACTTACCCTGGGCAATCGTGAACGGCATGATGTCTTTGTTGACCGCGCTGTCGCCGGCGATGAAAGCGTATTTACCGATCGTAATAAATTGATTGAAGCTACACACGCCGCCAATACGCACGTGATCTTCCACGGTCACATGACCGGCAAAATTGGTAGTGTTGGCGATCGCGATATGATTGCCGATTTTGCAATCGTGGGCGACATGCACATAGGCCATAAACAAATTTGAATTACCTATGCGCGTAACGCCGGTACCCGTGCTGGTGCCGACGTTGATGGTGCAGAATTCGCGAATAACATTGTGGTCGCCGATTTCAAGACGCGTTTCTTCGCCTTTAAATTTCAAATCTTGGGGCGGGCCTCCGACCATTGCGGAAGCGTAGATGTGATTATTCTCGCCGATCTTCACCACTCCGTGCTCAGAACCAATAACAGAGTGGCTGGCCACGGTCGTGCCGGCGCCGATCAAAACTTTACCCATCAAAACCGCATAGGGTCCGATGCGCACGCGATCGGCGATTTCCACGCGCTTATCTAGGATCGCGGTTGGGTGAATATCCACGGATTTCATCATAGGTTTTTGCGCTCTGACTTAGGACTGACTTTGGCGAGCAAGTTGACTTCGGAAACTAGCTTCCCGTCCACTTTGGCCTCGCAGCGGACCATAATCATTTGTCCACGGTCGCGCGTGATTTCTCCGTGAATCATCAAAGTATCACCGGGAACCACGGGCTTGCGAAACTTGGCTTCTTGAATGGCCGCGATGAAAAAATCCAACGGCGGATCATTTTTATTGACGAGGGCCATGCAAGCGGCCTGCGCCATCGCTTCGACCTGCAGCACACCGGGCATCACCGGCAGCCCTGGAAAATGTCCGGAAAAAAAAGGTTCATTGATGGTTACGTTTTTGAGCGCGATTATTTTGCGGCCGATCCGACTGCTCGGGTCGTCGCCGGGACTAATTGACAACACCCGGTCCACCAATAGAAATGGAAAGCGATGTGGAAGCATCTCTAAGATATCATTGGCATTTAAGACTGCGTCCACAACCCGCCTACTTTTTATCGAAATCCTTGATCACCCGCTCGGTGAGATCGATTTCTTTTTTAGCAAACATCACGCTTTGTTCGGATTTTTCCAGAATGACTGTGTAGTCTTCTTTTTTAGCGATGCCTTCAATAATCGAGCGCAGCTTGCTAACGATCGGCTGAGTAAGGTCACGCTCGCGCTTTTGAATTTCGATTTGGCTTTTGCCGGCGAGTTCTTGGTATTTGCGCATTTCGCCCTGAATTTCACCTTGTTTTTTGAGACGCGCGTCTTCGTTCATAGCCATGGAGCGCTTTTCAAAATCCTCGCCCATTTTTTTGATGTCGGCTTCACGCTTGTCGAGGTCTTTTTTCTTTTTGTTGAATTCCTCTTCGAGATCTTTCTTAGCTTTCTTACCGGCAGCGGTTTCTTGAATCGCCTTTTGCATATCGACAAAACCGATTTTCAACTCCGCAGCATGCAGGGTTCCGGTGCTAAAAACCAAAGCCATCAACGAAAGTAAAGTATTGTTGCGCGTCATAGTTATAATTTCTCCTCTGAGCTAACAGATATATCTCGGGTGACGCAATTTTCAAGGACTTCTGGGGACTTAGTGGAAAAAAGGCGGCATGTGATTGCGCGCGTCGCGGGGTTTCAGGTGCTTTCAAATTTTAATCTCGATGCGAAGATACTTCCCAGGCTGAATCTTTTCAAGCGCAGCGCCCGCCTGATAGGATTCAGAAAAGGCCTCGACGTTATAAACGGCTTGTTCATTCAGCGCCGCGATCTCGAATTCAAATCCTTGCACCCAAACCGTGCGCCCGACCTGCCTGCCCTGACGCAGAGTCAGCTCCACGTTGAAGCAAGGCTTCGGAATCGGGTGGGCTTCATTTTCGTCGCGAATCTCACAGCGCCCGAAAATAGTCCTGGCGTTGCTCTCGCGCTCGGTGTGACTGGAAGGCGCGAGCCCGGCCATAATCAGGAGCATCACTCCGCTGAAGATCGCGCTGCCGGCGTCGGCATGGCCACTACATTGAAGCGGGCTCCCACCTTGATAGGGCTCTTTACGTTCGCTTTCTGATGCACGGGCAGTGAGGACAAGAATTGCGGCGAGGAAGAGTGACGGCTTCAAAATAACCAACGATTTAAAACGGCGACCCAATCGCAAACTCAAAGTTCATCGCATTCTCCCCGAACTGGGACTTGCGCTGGAGCGGGAAGCCCCATTCAAAGCGCAGCGGGCCAATAGGCGAGAACCAGCGGAAACCAAAGCCCACGTCTTGGCGGAAGTCCGCCACATAAAGTCCATCTTCAGCCTCGCCAATATCGTAAAAGACCACACCTTTGATTCCGGCCTCAGTGATCAACGGAAATTGGAACTCGAGATTGTAGTAGAGTTCCTGACTACCCCCAAATGGACGCAGGGCTTGACTGGTGGCATCGCTGTCGGACATTCCAGCCGCCTTGGCTTGATCGAAAATGATTTTTGAGCGCTTGCGTTTGCCAATCGTGAACCAATCGAAGCCGCGCAAGCTGTTGGCGCCACCGAGCAAGAACAATTCGTTGAACGGTGGCGGACGATTGGGATCGCTCGAAGAAATAAAGCCATAGGAAAGATTGTTACGCCACACGATATCCCACAACACCTTGTGGAAATAGCGGAAGGTGGCAGTGCCTTTGGTGTAGTTAAGATTGCCGCCAATGCCGGCGTACTCAAGCGAGACCGCGCTGTAAATGCCTTTGGACGGCGTGAAGCGATCATCGCGCTTGTCATATTCTAAGGTGAACGTCAGAGAACTTGTCGAGCCGTTGGCGGTCTCGACCGGGAACAAATCTTTGTCGCCCGTGGTGGGGTCGAGATCGAGTTCCGTGCGATCCAATTTATAACGGATCACGCCGTCCAAATACGGGGCGAGCGGATGACCGAGACGGACCGCGCCACCGGTTTTGGTCTCGGTGTATTCATTGACCAGGGTGCGCTGACTACGGAAAATATCGCCGCCCACCAACCATACCGTGTCGTTAAAAAACGGTTCAGTGAAACTGCCTTTGTACATCGATTGGTACTTGCTTAAATCGACGCTCACACCCAGCTTTTGGCCCTTGCCGAGGAAATTGATCTGATTGACTTGGCCATTAAAAACCATGCCGTTGTAATTAGAATAGCCTGCGCCGACCTGAATGGTACCGGTGTTGCGCTCCTTCACCGTCACGTCGATATCCATAATGTCATTATGGCCCTTAGGCGTCTTGTTGTTGAACGCGACCTCTTCGAAAAATCCGAGCCGCTTAATATTCTCAAGCGATTCGCGCTTACGGGTTTCGTTGTAGAGTTCGCCTTCGTTGATGCGCATCTCGCGGCGGATGACTTTGTCACGGGTCTTGCTATCGCCGACCATGTTGATCTTCCCGATATAGACCTTGTAACCCTTATCGATCTCGAACGTGATGTCGACTTCGCGGTCGGCTTCGCGAATGCGCGTGCGCGGAATCGGATTGGCGTAGGCATAACCGAGATCGCCGTACTTGGCCTGCAGAGATTTTAAGTCGTCTTGCAAGACTTGGTAGCGAAACAGGTCCTGTTCTTGAATGTGCGTGCTTTCGAAAAGTTCGGTGCGGGAAAATAGCAGGTCGCCCGTGAAATCGACCGAGCCGACTTTAAACTGTTCGCCTTCCTCAACCCGAATCGAAATGTAAATGGCTTTTTTATCGGGCGTGACGTAAACCTGCGGGCGGTCGACTTTGACCTGAACGTAGCCTTCGTTAAAGTACAGATAGTTGAGCATCTGCACGTCGCGATCAAAGGCATCTTGCTTGAAGGCGCCCGCGCCAGAAACGAAACTGAAAAAGCCCCCCTCTTGCGTGATCATCGCCGTTTTCAATTTGGTGCTGCCCATTTTCTTATTGCCGATAAAGCTAACGCGCTTCACCTTAACCTTGTCGTTTTCTTTGATATCGAAAGTCAGCTTGACGGTGTCGGGTTCCTTGCTGGGCTCGATTCGGTGAGAAATGCGCGCCAAGAAAAAACCCTTGTCTTCATATAGCTTTTCGAGCTTGTCGGTGGCCTCACGAATCTTGGCCATATTCAAAATTTCGTAGGGTTTAAGTCCGGTGGCCTCCTTAAGTTCGGTCTCTTCTAAATCATCGTTGCCTTTGTATTCGATCTCGGCGACCGATGGTTTTTCTTGCACCGTATAGGTCAGAGTGATTTTACTGCCCTCTGAGCGATCGACTTCGACATTGTAGAAATATCCGAGAGCAAACAATTCTTGTATATCTTCACGAACTTTTTCGTCGCTGTACGGAGCGCCCTCTTTGCTCACCAGTTTGACCCGGATCGCGTCGGCTTCGATCTTGTGATTGCCTTTGACTAAGATTTTCTCGATGGTGGCGTCGAGGGGCGCAGGCGAGTTTTTAGGCTCTGGTTTTTTGCTAACAGGGGCGGGCTTACTCACATTGGGAATTGTCGGAGGCGTGGGCTTAGGGGAGGGCGGCACGATTTGCACTTTCGGCAGCGGTCGATTCCCTGGCGTCTGCGCCATAGCCAAACAACTCCACCAAGTGCAGAGCAAAATAATCCGAAATAAACCGTTTACAGAACCACGCAAAGAAGGATTTCCCAAGTCGTTTTAATCACTTATAAAATGCCTTCCGTGAAACTAGCCTGAAAAACCTTTGAAAGTCAAAGATAAGGCGAGGGCGTTCTTAGAAAACCCACTGCCCATCATTCATTTTGATAGAACGCGGAAAGCGCGCGGCAAAGCGGGTGTCGTGGGTGACAACCACTAGCGTCAGACCCATTTCTTTTTTTAACTGAAAAAATAAGTCTTGGATTTTCAAAGAATTTTCGCTGTCCAAATTACCGGTGGGCTCATCGGCCAGTAGCAATTGCGGCTTGCGAAAAAGCGCCCGTGCGATTGCCACGCGCTGTTGCTCACCACCCGACATCTCGGACGGATAATGCGTCAGGCGATGCGCGAGGCCCAAGTAATCCAGCAGCTCAAGTCCGCGCGTGCGGCATTCGTTGACCGGCAAGCCCGCGATGCGCCCGGGCATCATGACATTTTCGAGCGCGGTGAACTCGCTTAAAAGATGATGAAACTGAAAGACGAAGCCCAAGCGCTGGGAGCGAAAGCCCGAGAGCTCTTGATCGGATTTGGCAAAAAGATCCTCGTGATGATAGTAAACCGAGCCCGAGGTCGGGCGATCCAAGGTGCCGAGAATATGTAAAAAAGTACTCTTGCCAGCACCCGACGCGCCTAAGATGCACACCGCTTCGCCCGCGGCGACTTCGAAATCCAGGCCCTTAAGAATTTGCAATTGACCATAGTTCTTGGCCACCTTAGCTGCGCGTATCATTACTCATACCTCAAACCTTCA
The DNA here is from genome assembly GCA_025354795.1 of Pseudobdellovibrionaceae bacterium. Taxonomy (GTDB): domain Bacteria; phylum Bdellovibrionota; class Bdellovibrionia; order Bdellovibrionales; family UBA1609; genus JALHOQ01. Next base: position 17,096 of record JANXMF010000149.1, on the reverse strand, counting down.
ACCGGAGAAATGCGCGCTCCACGCCGCGATGGCACTAACGTCGCCAAAAAACAGACCAGCAAAGCCGCGCCCAAGATCGCTGCCAAATCCAAGCCCCGCACCTGCAGCTGAATATGATCGAGTTTGTAGACTTCGGCTGGAATCAATTTCCAGCGCACCTGGGCCCACTCAAAAACCCGGCACAGCCCGAGCCCAATGCATATTCCAAGGCCCGCGCCAATCGCCCCGACAATCACTCCTTGAGCCGTGAATATTTTGCGAATCAGTTTGTCGGGCGCGCCTAGAGTCTTAAGCACGCTGATGTCGCGGTAGCGTTGCACCACGCTAATGAACAAAGTGTTGGCGATATTGAATGACGCCGCCACAATAAGAATCATCAACACGAAAAACAGCGCGACCTTTTCAAGCTTGGCGGCTTCAAATAAGTTGCGATTCACCTCGAGCCAATCGCGCGCCCAGTAGCTTGGCCCAAATTTACTGGAAATCTCCTGGGCGATCGCCCGCGCCTGGTACGGGTCGGTAAGCTTGATGCGATAGCCCGTGATGCGTTTGCCGATCTCAACAAATTCCTGGGCATCTTCAATGCGCATAACGATGTAGCGCGAATCGTAATCGTAACGGCCATAGTTGATCACCCCGGCCACACTGAATTTGCCAAGCTTGGGGCGAAAACTCGCGGCTTGGAATTCAGTGGCGAGCGGCACCACCAAATTGATCACGTCGCCGACTTTCATGCCAAAGCGTTCGGCAATTCCCTTGCCGATCATCACTTTTGGCAACCCGCCCTTTTCTGGCGTCAGCTTAAGTGCACCCGAGATCACGCGGTTGTCGAGGCTGAGCACCGAGCGGACACTCGCCTCGTCGATGCCCTCGATCAGAATTCCGCTGATTTTCCCCTTCTGCGCGAGCATAGCTTCGGCATAAACAAAAGGTGTTTGTGCGATCATGTTTTTGATCAACGGCCGAATATCACGTAACATTTCTTCCTGATCGGCACTGCCGCGCTTGAGCACGAGAATATGGCCCACGGCATCTTGGACGGTTTGCTCGAGAGTTGAGACGTAGCCGCTAAATACGGCCATCGACACCAGTAGCGAGGCAACGCCGATCGCCATACCGACGATACAAAGCGTGGTGGTGAGATTCAAAAAGTTGCGCCATGAGCCGAAATAGCGCACCGCCAACCACCACGCGGTCATGGCGTTGTCTTTCCGGTAAGCGCTTTGTCGCGTAAGTAGGCATGAATAAAGCCGTTGAGTTCGCCGTCAAGCACCGCCGCCGGGTTGCCAGTTTCAAAATCGGTGCGGTGGTCTTTAGCCAATTGGTAGGGGTGCAGCACGTAGGAACGAATTTGGCTGCCCCACTCATTGGCCTTGCGTTGGCCGGCGATGGCGTCGAGCTCTTGCTGCCGGCGCTCCATCTCTTTTTCATAAAGTGCCGCGCGCAACATTTTAAAGGCGGTGTCGCGATTAGCGTATTGACTACGTTGAGTTTGGCAACTCACGACGATGCCCGACGGAATATGGGTGATGCGAATGGCGGAGTCGGTTTTGTTCACGTGCTGCCCGCCGGCACCGCTTGAGCGATAGGTGTCCACACGAATGTCTTCGTCTTTGATTTCAATGGTGACAGCGTCGTCGATGTCTGGCCAGGCGTAAACCGAAGCAAAACTGGTGTGGCGGCGGGCGTTGGAATCAAACGGCGAAATGCGCACCAGACGGTGGACTCCCGATTCGGCTTTGAGTTGACCGTAGGCGAAGGCGCCCTCAATGAGAAGAGTTGCGGACTTGATCCCAGCTTCCTCACCGTCATTCATACTCATGGTGTCGATGCGGTAACCCTGCTTTTCGGCCCAGCGAGTGTACATTCTTAAAAGCATCGCCGCCCAATCGCAAGCCTCGGTGCCACCGGCACCGGAGTTGATTGAAATGTAAGCGCTATTGATATCGACCTCGCCGTTGAGCAAGCTTTTGAGTTCGAGATCTTCGAGCCGAGTTTTGATGTAAACTAAATCGTTACGCACTTCGCTAAAGGACTGTTCGTCATTGGCTTCGACCGCCATATCGAGCAACACCAAGCCGTCTTCGACTTTTTGGGTGAGCTCTTTGTAATCGAGTAGCGAGCGTTCGAGAAAAACTTTTTCCTGATTTATCTTTTGCATTTCCAGATGGTTGTTCCAAACCTCTGGATTCTGGACCTTTTGTTCAAGTTCCTGGAGACGCTTAGTCTTGACGTCAATGTCAAAGATACCTCCGCAGCTCACTGGTTTTTTCTCGCAATTTAATGAGCTGCGACTTGATCTCCGAATTTTCGGTCACAATGGACATGGATGCTCCTCAAGCAATGGACAGTCTAAATTGTAATGATGACCTTTGCCTTAGCGCAAGAGAAAGCGGCGGGGACGCTTGCGGTCATCCGCATTAATCGGGATCGGGCAGTTGAAACGGGGGAACCAGGATGGCGGCGCATGAATCGTCGGGCTCCTCGGTTGAAGCCGCTCAAAGAGCCAAGCAATATGCAACCTCCGCTATATCTCTTCGGCCTTAACGAAGAATGTCGTTCAGGAAAGCCCCACCCGCGCGCACAGCCGGGTAAACAACTCATCTTGCAGGGCGAACATGTCGGCGCGCTCAACGGGCCTCAAGTGGTCATAACCCAGAAGATGGAGCACCCCATGTACGAGCATATAACCAAGCTCTGCCCGTGCGCTCAATCCCGAGCGACAGCTTTGCGCGCGGATGACCGGCAGACACAGCACCAACTCGCCGACCGAAGCCTCTTCGGCGGGCGCGAAACTCAAGACATCGGTGGCGTAATCTTTGCGCCGATAGAGGCGGTTCAGTCGGCGCATTTCGCCACTCGACACGAACACCACCACCAACTCTTTGCGTGTAAGCCCCTTAAACCCCGCGCGCATCAATTGACGCGACAAAGCCTTTAACCATTTCGCGAGCCACGCTTTATAAACGCGGTCGCGGGATTGATTGACGAGCAACAACGTCATGTGGCGTGAGCGCCTTTTTTCTTGCCGTTTTTCACGATCGTCGCGACTGGCGGAAGAGCCGCGGTCAAACGCGCCGGGGTGTGGTTGGTGGGATAATCGATGCGTTGATGATAGATGCCCAAAATTACGCGTCTGTAAGTTTCTTCGATTATACTCAAATCACTTAACGTCAGATCACACTCTTCCAGCTGGCCGTCGAGGAACTTACTTTGAATAATATTGCGCACCAAACTGGTGAGGCGGCCTGGCGTCGGCTCATCAAGCGAACGGGCCGCGGCTTCGATTGAATCCGCGATCATTAAGAGTGCGGCCTCTTTGAACTGCGGTTTCGGACCAGGATAACGAAAATCATCTTCGCGCACGGTGTCGATGTCTTCATCCTGCTCTTCCAACGCTTTGTTGTAGAAATAGCTGATCAGGGTGGTGCCATGATGCTGCAAAATGCCGTCAATAATCGCTACGCCAAGTTTGTGGTCAAAACCCATCTCCGCTCCATCTTTGACATGCGCGACCAACACCGTCTTACTCATGTGCGGTGAAATATGATCGTGAGCATTGTGCCCTGGCCTTTGGTTTTCAATAAAATATTGCGCATGTTCCATTTTACCGATGTCGTGATAATAAGCCATCACCTTGGCCAGCAGCGGGTTGCAGCCGATGACTTCCGCCGCCGCTTCACACATGCTGCCGACCACCAACGAATGGTGGTAAGTTCCCGGCGCCTTAACGATCATATCTTTCATCAACGGGTGGTTGAGGCTCGAAAGCTCAAGTAGCTTAATGTCGGTGGTGTAATTAAAGATCGACTCGAACAGCGGAATCAGCGCCATAGTCACCAGCGAAGCAAATACCCCGCCAAAAAATCCCATGGGCAGATTCCACGCCAACAGGGTCAGCAGCGGTTTGTCGCCAATCGGCTGCAAAAACGTAACCACCGTCAGGACGCCCGCGTTGACTAGGCCCGTGCGCATTCCGGCCCAATAAATATCGTTGCGTTTAGTGCACGAGATCACGCCCCGAGCCGCGGCGATTCCGCCAATCGCGGTGACCAACAGATAAACAAAATTAAAATTGATATCGACCATGAGCGCCAAGGCAATGGCCAAGAAAATGGTGAAGAGCCACACAATTTCGCCGCCGCTAATCATGAGGCCGATCAACATCGGCCCAGTCGCCACCGGAGCGCCATAGAGCAGCGAGCTGGTGGGCAGCCAATCGCCTTTGCTGGCAAAGGCCGCGTCGGTAATAAACATATATACTTTAGTCAACAACACCACCAGCAACACCACGCTGCCCATGGCGTAAATATCTTTCAGTGTGATAGTGAGGCGATGGCCCGCCACCCGGCGCAGATAGGAAAAAAACACCGTCACCAAAATCATAAACAAGAACGCCACCACTAAGGACACAAAATCCGTGCGGCGTGAGCTCTTCAGCGTATTGAGCTCATTGATCAAACTCACTTGCAGCGGTTGAATCACGGAACCGGCGTTGATAATCGTTTGGCCCTTTTTGATCGAGATCTGCACCGGCAACACCGAATCCCGACTCTTTTGCTTGCGATCGAGGGTTTCCTGACGATTGAAGGTCAGATTGGGCACCAGCAGCAGGTGGGCCATATCGAGGGAATTTTTGCGATCCTTGCCCGACATGCGCTCCACCCCGACCACGTCTTCAAGATCAAAGTCGCTGAGCTTTTTAATGTCATGGACTTCATCGCGGTGCAAACCGAACTCATCACCGCCATTGTTGCGGCCGCCGCCCACCACGCGCACCAAGAGTGGCGCATCGGCGGAATGGAACAGGGTGGCCTGACCATCCATGATCCGTCGCGATGACCATTTGACCAGCGCGCGAATCAAAATATTTTCGTAGGGCGCGGCAAACTTATTTTCCGTCAGCCATTCAAACAGGCGGTCGGGAATTTCCACGCCCAACTCTTTTTCAAAGCCCGGCTTGAATTGGTTGAAGTCCTTAACTTCCTGCTCGCGCTGAGCGGAATTGAGCGGCCACCGAATGCCCTTGATCTCTTTGCGCATCTTGCGAAAGCTGCGGTAGACGCGATTGATCAACTGTTCATAAGTGTTGGCATCATAGTCAAAAACCGGCGGCACATTGTCTTCAGCGATCTTACGCTTCTCATCGCTCGCTACCTCATCGGTCATTTGAAATGAAATGGGCGCTTTGATATCGGCTGGGGCCACGTTGCCCAAATTCACCTGATGATAAACATCGACGTCCCAAAAAATCAGAAACGACAGACCCAGACAGAAAATAAAAATCAGCGACCAATTGCGCAAGTTAAAACGCTCGTCGAGGTATTGAAAAATGCGCCCCGCGAGCGAAGTCTCAAAACCCAGGCCATTGACCCACTCCACGAAGCGGCGCGATGGATCAATATATTTCGACCGCAGGTGAATGTTATCGAGGCTCTTGCGAAACAGACTTTTACGTTTGTCCATGGGCATTCGTTGTTGTAGATCCTTTATCTATATATTTCGGTAAGTCAGCAGAATACTATCACAACTTCGTGGTACAGCCTGCCCTATTCTAGCATTTAGGAGGGGCCGCTTCGAGAGGTCGAGCCCATGCCTAAAGCCCCGAAAAAATTGGATGAATTCGCCAGTCTCGTCAAGGTCGTGGAAGCACTGCGTGGTCCCAAGGGCTGTCCTTGGGACAAAGAGCAGACCCACGCCACGCTCTCGCGTTACGCGGTAGAAGAGGCGTTCGAATTGGCCGAGGCCATCGACACGGGCGATTCTACGATGATTCGCGACGAGCTCGGTGATGTGCTTTTTCAGGTGGTACTCCACGCCGAAATCGCGCGCCAAGAGAGTCGCTTTGACATCGCTCAAGTCATCGCCGGCCTAAACGAAAAAATGATACGTCGCCATCCCCACGTTTTTGCCGACGTGAAGGTCGACTCCTCGGCGCAGGTCCTGGACAATTGGTCTGCGATCAAAGCCCAGGAAAAAAAATCTTTGGGGCGCAAACCACTGAGCTTCGACATTCCCACTGGGTTGCCTTCTTTGCTGCGCAGTCAGAAAATCGGCGAGAAAACCAAGAATGTAGACTTCGATTGGAAGGACGCAAGCCAATGCTGGCCCAAGATCCGCGAAGAAATTGTCGAACTTGAAGCGGCGATAGCTGCGGGTTCAAGCACCGAGATCGAAGCGGAATTGGGCGATGTGCTTTTTTCCTTAGCGCAACTCGCGCGACATTTGCATCTTGATTCCGAACAGGCTTTGCGCAAAACCAATCAGCGTTTTGAGGCCCGCTACTTACGCATGCAGGAGCTGGTGGTTGCCGAGGGTCTCGACTGGAAATCGCTCTGCGACGAGCTTAAAGAGAAATACTGGAAGCGAGCTAAGTGTTAACCATCGTAGCTTGATCCAGATTTGACACAGTCGCAAGGCTCTCTTAACCTCCTAATCAATTCGTACCGGGAGAACCCATCGATGAAACTACTGCTCACCATTCTAACCGCTGGAATTTTTCTCGCCGCCAGTCACGCCTCCCAAACCATAAAGGGCGCCAAACAGGATATTGAAACTTTTAAAAAAGAAATGTCGACGCAGCTCGATTCCATCGAAGCTCAGTTGAGTGAACTGCAGACTAAAGCGAAGGAGCGCGGCAATAAAGCCCAAGAAGAGGCCGTCACCGAACTTGAGAAGTCGCGCGATCAATTACGTACGGAGATCGGCAAGTTAAAATCCGAAACCCGTGAGCGGTGGAAAAGCCTCAAGAAGGAGATTTCCGGCTCCATGAAAAATCTTTATTCAAAAATCCAAGAGTCGTTGAACGACTAGCTGAGAGACCGTGTAATTTTGTCTAATGCGCTAAGTTATTGAGAAAAATATTGCTGAAAGCGGAAACTCACATCAGTTTGCGCCTCAACAATGTAACAGGAGGGACTATGAAAAGTCTTATTATCTCATTGGCAGTGATTGCTTCTGCCAGCTTATCTTCCATGGCTTTCGCCCAAGAGGGCGGCGGCTATTATCCCACAGAGCCGGTTCAAAGACCTGATCCGGTTCCTGCGCACCCGACTTATGGTTGCCCGGGATGGGTTGGACAAACTTTGTACTACTGGTCATACAGCCGCCAGTTCGGCTGGACTTGCCAAGCTTACACGCCCGCACAGGGCGGCAACGACGGACAAGACTAAATTTTTGACGGCAGAGGTCATTCGTGACCTCTGCTTCTTCAAACACCGTTACCTGGCCTTTTTCGCCGCAAACCAACGCCCCAGCATCCCAACAACCTGGCGCGCCTCGAGACTTCCACACAGCACCGAGACATAAAAATACAAAATCATTCCGATGCCGATCACCAGACTCAGAGCCACGGTGCGGGCCGAACCCAGACGCAAAAATCCCGCCAAGAAATCACTCGTCGGCGCAAATGTCAAAAAGCAAAACCCTGCCAACACGCCTAGAGCGGGCAACAAACGTACAGCACTAAGGAAAATCGAAGCGTAACCCAACGGCCCAATCCAGAAATAGAAAAATATTTGCAACAACAAAATATTTAAAACCGCAGATGCCGAGGTCGCGCTGGCAAGACCGGGCAGGCCGTAAGAAGCCACCAAGTAAGGTCCCACCCCAATATGCACCAACAACACAAACAGCGCCACACAGGCCGGGAGCCAAGTGTTCTTCAAAGCATAAAACGCCGGAGCCGTTACCCGCGAAAGACTCGAGAACAACAGCAACACCGCATAGATTTCAATCACCCGGGCGGTGCCCTGCGCATCAGCCTCATGAAAGGCTCCATGCATAAATAAAACTTGAACTATACCCAAGGACAAAACGTACATCCCTACGGCCGCAGGTAGCGACAAGTAGAGCAACATGCGCACCGCCTGGTTCGCCTCTTGCAAAAATTTGTCGCGCTCACCGCCGCTATGGAGTTCCGAAAAACGCGGAAGCAAAGCAGCTCCCAAACTCACCGCGATCAGCGATTGTGGCAGCTCCAAAATCCGGTCGGCCAGATAAATGTAGCTCTGGGCACCTTCCGTCAATCGCGCCGCGAACTTGGTGTTGACGATGGTCATCACTTGGAAGACGCCGATGCCAAACAGACCGGGCAGCATATTGCCAAACACCCGCGCCACGCCATGGGCACGCCAACGCCACGATAGCCGCGGCAAATGCCCGGTACGCACCAATAGCCACAGCACAATTCCCATCTGCAACACGCCACCGACGATTACGCCCCAGGACTGAGTCGAGCCCGGATACCTTCCGACCTCAAAGCGCGTGACGGTAAACAAAATCAATCCGAAATTGAACATGGTCGGCCCCATGGCCGGAATAAAAAAGTAGCCCAGCGTATTCGCCACCGCCATGTGAAAGGCAAAAGTAGACACCAGCACGAGATAAAAAATCATAATGCGCGCGAGATAAATGGTTTGCTCCACCTTACCCGGCACACTCGCAAAGCCACGCGGATCGCCGACGAGGTACCACAGGATCTCGTCCATATACACAAAGCACGCCACCGAGATCACCACCGACATCGCGAACACGATGGTGAAAACTGCGTCGCTCAATTTACGCGCGCGCTCGTGCGAATGAGCGCGCGCCTCGACATAGATCGGGATAAAACTCACCGACAACGAACCCTCGCCAAGCAGCCGGCGGAACATATTGGGTAGGCGAAAGGCGACGACAAAGGCGTCGGTCACGGTACGCGGAAAATAGGCGAACATGACGGCATCGCGCAGGAAGCCCAGGATGCGTGACGAAAAAGTGCCCAAGGCCATGCTGATCGCTGAGCGGATAACTGACTGTTTTTGCTTAGGTTTGGTACCTTCTGGAACGGTCAATGGAGCCCTCTTGCTGTCTGTCCTGCGCTGTGGTATCTCAGAGCCTTCGACTTAAATATATTGAATCACTGGAGGTTCTCAATTGGCAAACCATAAGTCCGCAATTAAAAAGGCGCGCATGTCTTTGCGCCGCAACGTCATCAACACCAAAACGCTTGGTGAAGTTCGCACCGTTGAAAAAAAGCTGCGCAAGTCGATTGCCGCCAAAACCAAAACGGAAGCTTTGACTACTCTGTCGGAATTGAATAGCCGCCTCAGCAAAGCCGCCAAAAAGGGCCGCATGAAGAAGAAAACCGCGTCACGCAAAGTAAGCCGTCTGTCAAAACTGGTGGCGACGTTACAGTGAGGTGTTGCCGTCGATATATGTGGCGGCCGCGACAAAGTTTCGAATCTCACGTTTGAAGTGAAAAGACAGATTCAAAAATTCCAAACCATAGCGCTCGGGTAATTTCCCCTGCGCGGGGATCACTGAACGCACCACTCCCCGCACTATGATCAATGGTCCCGAAATCAAATAAAATGTAGTTAGAATCTGGCAACCTTCCGCGACCTTAGAGGGCGTGCAGATCATGATTCCGCCCTCTCCGACTTGGAAGGCGCGCTCGATGGTGTATTGGCCGCGAAGTAAAACGCCCACTGCAAACTCGAAGTTGCGGCGGGGGACTCGTCGGCGGCCGGTGGTGGCTCTGTCTTTGGCGATCATATTAGATAAAAGCCCATGGCCTTTTATCGGCGGGATATGGCTTTAATTGCAGGTCTTAAGCACAAAATTTTCCAGCCACACATGCGGCGGGACCATTGATGACTTCAACGCGCGGTCGGTGTCCATTAAAACCGCGAAGGTTTTCTGGATCTTCGGCTCGTCCCACTGGCGGATCTGCTCCATATACTGAGTCAGTAAAAAGGCCGGAACCCCGGCTTTGGTGCCAAGGCGCTGGCCGGTAAGACCATGGCGTTGGCCGTCTTTGAGCTGGGCCAGAATACGAAAATGGCGCGTGATCATGGCCAGTACCCCGACCTCGTTTTGGCCATGTTCCAATAGATTGGCCAAACTTTGTAGCGCCCGCACGCGGTCGCAGCGGCCAATCGCGTCGGTGAGATCAAAAATCCGGTCGACCCGCGATTGCGAAACCACTTGCAGCACGTCGGCGGATTCGATTTCTCGGCGCTCACCTAAATAATCTTTTAGCTTGCTCAGTTCATTATTGAGTTCAGTGAGGTTAGCACCCACGAATTGTTTGAGCAGAGCCGCCGAATCGCGCGAGATTTTTAGATTCTGGCGAAAGGCCAGGTAATCGATCCATTCCAGCACTTGCGAATCATAGGGCCGCTTCATCTCAACCACCACGGCGGCTTCATTTAATTTCTTAAAAGCCTTTTTACGCTTGTCGAGCGCCTCGCAGGTCAAAACAAAAGTAGTTGAGTCCACCGGACGCTCAATGAGCGGGAGTAGAGCTTCCCAATCCTTGTCTTTAAGATCATCCACTCCGCGATACACCACCAAGCGCCGGGCGCTCATCATCGGTAGGCTCTCGGCCGCGTCTTTGACCGCGCTCGCGGGGGTTTCGGAAGCGTCAAAAATATCGCAATTGAATTCGATGGTCGCGGGGTCTACACTTTTATGTTTGAGCAACTGCACGGCTTCGTTGAGCAAAAATGTCTCTTCGCCCATCAGCAAATACAAATGCGCTGCGGGATTGCTTTCAAGACGTTGTTGCAATTTGCGAAAGTCGAGTGTCACAGTTATTACCTGTCAAAAATTTTCAGTTATGCGGTCATGAGCTTCGGCCATCATCTCTTCAGCGAGCAACGACAGTGTTTGCGTGCGCGCTGATTGATTATAAGTCGCATTTGCCGAATTGACAACGGGAGTGCCTATCCGCGGTGGATCATAAACTTTTTCGTTGGCAAAACTGCCTTGCCACAGAATTTTTTCGTCGGACTTGCGCTTGAGCACGATCACCGCTGTCACCATTAAGCGATATTGTGTGACCAACACCGCGGCACTGGGCAAGGTCGGGAGTAAGTGTGAATCTTGAATGGCACCTTGACTGGTATCCACTTTCACAATCGTGCCCTCAAGAGTCACATTGGCGCCATCGTTTTCAGTAAGGCTCGCCACTTGACTTCGCGCAAAACGGCGAATCAGCGCATTGGTGAACAAGGGCTCAATTCCCACCTCTGCCGATTTATTCTTGAACACCGGAATTGAGAGTTGCGAATAGCCGCCAGGCAAACTGCGTTCAGCCAAACCAAAATGGTAGGCGCAGCCCGTAGTGAGTAGTATGGCGGCAGTCAAAGCGGGAAAAACTATGTTCACCGGCCAACGCTAATCAATTGAACTTGACCGGTCAAGTTCTTGGTCTAAATTGTGCCTATGTCCGCGATCCCGAAATCAGATCTGCCGTATCGTCTGCTCGCACCCGGGCCCGTGCCCGTTCCAGCGGCCGTGTTGCGCGTCCTTGGCGACAAAGTGCTGCATCATCGCACGCCGCAGTTTATTGAAATTTTACATGGCGTGTGGGCGGGGCTAAAAACTTTTTTTGCGACCACCCAGCCGGTGCTGATTCTCACGGGCTCAGGCACGGCTGGCATGGAAGCGGCCGTCGCCAACACTCTTTCCCCCGGCGACGAAGCCCTCGTGGTGGTGTCGGGAAAATTCGGCGAGCGCTGGGTGGAAATTTGTGAATCGTACAATGTGCAAGCGCATCGCCTGGAAGTGGAATGGGGCGCAAAGCTCAACCTCGAAGAATTTGCCACCACCTTGCAGGCGTACCCAAACGTCAGTGTGGTGCTCACCCAAGCCTGTGAAACCAGCACCGCGACTCTGCACCCAGTGCAGGAAATGGCGCGCTTGGTGCGCCAACATTTACCCAACGCCTTGATTGCCGTCGACGCCATCACCGCCATCGGCTGCACGCCACTGCCCATGGACGAGTGGGATATCGACGTCGTAGTCGCGGGCTCGCAAAAAGCCTTTATGCTACCCGCGGGCTTAAGTTTCATCGCGCTTTCCGAACGAGCGTGGAAAGTGCAAGCCGAAGCCTGGGCCGACCGCTATTATTTTAATTTAGCCGAGGAACTTAAATTCAACTTGAAAGGCGACTCGCAGTTCTCGATTCCGACTTCGTTAGTTGCCGGTTTAGGCGTGGTGCTCGAGCAGGTGAAGCGCACCGGCGGCCTGGAGAACCTATGGAAACGCTGTGCGATCTTAAGCGCAGCGACGCGCAGTTTTGGCGCGCAAGTAGGAATGGGCATCTATTCGCAGTCGCCCTCCCCGTCCGTCACAGCGTTGACTACGCCCTCAGATAGCACCAAAATCCGCGACCGACTCGAGCGCGAGTACAATCTTACGATCATGGGCGGGCAAGACCAAGCCAAGGGCAAAATCCTGCGTGTCGGTCATATGGGAGATGTGCGCAACGAAGATATGATGGCGCTATTTTCAGCCTTAAGTGAAATTCTCGGTCAAAAACCGCAACTGGCTCCACTCGAGCGCCAACTGCAAAACGCCGGCGTTTTATTTCCATGACTCATGTCTTGGCGCTTGAATCTTATTCCGCAGCCGCACTCGCGCGCCTAAGGGCTGAGCCCAAAGTCCAATTCTCCCAAAACGTCGCCACCCTCGCCACCACCAATGCATTGTTGATTCGCTCGCAAACCAAAATCGACAAAGCGTTGCTAGAACGCGCTCCCGCTTTGCAATTCGTGGCAACAGCTACCAGCGGCTTCGATCACATCGATTGGCGCGCTTGCCGTGAACGCGACATTGTCGTCACTCATGCACCACAAGCCAATGCGCAAAGCGCCGCCGAACTCACCTTGACTCTGCTCTTGGCCAGCGCCCGCCACTTATTGGTCGCGCGCAAAAACGTACACGAGGGCCAGTGGCGCAAAAATCTCATCCGCTGTGACGGACTCGAAGGCAAAGAATTGGGCATCGTCGGCTTGGGCCACGTTGGACAAAAGGTCGCGCGTCTGGCAAAGGCATTTGGCATGGAGCTCGCGGCTTACGATCCGTATGTCAACGACGCCGCTTTTACTTCTCTCGGCGTGCGGCGCCTGAGTTTCATCGAGGTGCTCAAAGCCAGCGATTTCGTGTCGCTGCACGTTCCGCTAACTTCCGAAACCAAACACATGCTCAATCATCCCACCTTTTTAGAGATGCAGGCGGAGGCCGTACTCCTCAACACCTGCCGAGGTGCCGTGGTCGACGAGAATGATCTGCTGTCGGCCCTCGACGAAGGCACCATCGCCGGCGCCGCCATGGACGTGATTGAGCGCGAGCCCCCGCCTCCCGGTCACCGCGTGCTCAGTCATCCTAAGCTGCTTCTGACACCCCATATTGGAGCGTTCACCAATCAAGCGTGGGACAAAGGCTCGCACGAAGCGGTTGAAAAGGCCCTTAAGTTCGTGAACGGCGAGGAAGTTTTAGACACCTTGCCTCTTCCGGTGGCCTGGTTTAAGAAAACTTGATTGACGTCTATCGGCTATGATTTTATGAAGCGTTTGCTAATTTCTGAGGAGAATAAATGCCAGGCATAATCGTCGTTGGCTCCCAATGGGGAGACGAAGGCAAAGGTAAGGTCGTCGACGTCTTTTCAAGCCAAGCCGATTTCGTCGTGCGCTACCAAGGCGGCGCCAACGCCGGCCACACGCTTGTCGTTGACGGTAAGAAAACTATATTGCACTTGATTCCGTCCGGAATTTTACATTCACACACCTCGTGCATTATAGCCGCCGGCGTAGTGCTCGATGTTGAACGCGTATGTGAGGAGATCCGCGCCTTAAGAGCGAGCGGCCTGATCAAAGATCAGACGCAATTGCTGATCTCGGATTCCGCCACCTTGATTTTGCCTTACCACCGTTTACTTGACCAAGCCCGAGAGCGCAGCGCCGGCCTGGAAAAAATCGGCACCACCGGTCGCGGCATCGGCCCAGCCTATGAAGAGCGCGCCTCCCGCAAGGCCTTGCTGTTCGGCGATCTTTTTCAAAAGGAAACATTGCGTGGCAAACTCGAAGTCGCGCTGAAAGAAAAGAACTTTCTACTCGAGAAATTCTACGGTGAAAAACCCGTGCAAGTCGATGACCTGCTCAAAATCATCGAGTCCGTCACCCAAGAGCTCGCGCCATATCGTTGCAAAGACACGTCGTTAGTCATTTACAAAGCGTTGAGGTGCGGCAAGAAAGTGTTATTTGAAGGCGCACAGGGCAGTTTGCTCGATTTGCTACATGGTACCTATCCGTTCGTGACCTCCAGCTCCACTCTCTCCGGAAGCGCGATGATCGGCGCAGGCATCGGACCTAGCACCATCACCAACGTGCTCGGTATCACCAAAGCCTACACCACTCGCGTAGGGGCCGGCCCATTTCCCACGGAATGCGACAATGCCACCGGTGAGCGTATCCGCCAAGTAGGCGCCGAATTCGGCAGCACCACCGGCCGCAGCCGCCGCTGTGGATGGCTTGATTTGGTGGCACTCAAGTATGCCATCCGCTTGAGCGGCATCACCAGCCTTGCCCTGATGAAACTCGACGTACTGAGTGGTTTCGAAAAAATCGAAATTTGCAATTCCTACGAACTCGACGGTCAAAAAATCACCGAATATCCAGTCAGCCCCGGCGACCTAGCGCGCTGCAAGCCGATTTACGAAGCCTTAAATGGTTGGTCGGAAGATCTAACCGGCGCCCGCAGTCTAAAGGACCTCCCGCGCCAGGCTCAAGATTACATTCAATATATAGGTGCATCGGTAGCCACACCCATCGACGTCGTCAGCGTCGGCCCCGGCCGCGATCAGACGCTCTGGATTAAACCACTGTTTAGCTAGGGCGCATCCTCATTTGACATTGCGCGAACTTGTTTGATTCTGAGCTGGCTCTTTGTTGCTCCTCCTAGGATTGGCCTTCGGCAGTCCTTCGTCGTCGTACTTTGCCCCATCTCAAACTGAAACAAATTAGCGCATTGTCAAAATGAGGACATGCCCTAGAGTTTTTTGCCGTTTGCAGTTGACACTTTGGGCGCAATCTTAGAAGTATTGGGTCCTTGTGCCCAACCGGTACATTTGATGATCCGCTAGCTCAGTCGGTAGAGCACTTCACTTTTAATGAAGGGGTCGATGGTTCAAGTCCATCGCGGGTCACCAGTTCCTGTCCCCTTCGTCTAGAGGCCTAGGACAACTCCCTTTCACGGAGTAGACACGAGTTCGAATCTCGTAGGGGACGCCACACCGATAAATTATGAACTTTTGCAGCTCACCGAGTCACCTCGGCGAGCGCGTTTTTTTCCAGGCCCGCCGGCGGTGAGTAGGAGGGATTCGTGCGTCCAAATTTCTGCCCAGTAAAAATCCAAGAAGCCAAATTTTCCGACATAAGCCTCATGACATCAACCCGACCGCGGTCGGCAAAGGGAGGCAACGATGAATGTTCGATTGGCAATTTATTTGGGCAAAGGCGGGACTGGAAAATCCACGACGTCCTTTGCCTTATCAAGTTTCTTGAGTTTTGACCGGCACGTTTTAGCAGTCGACATGGACCCACAGGCCACGCTCACCAACGCCCTTCTATCTGAGAAACCGATGTATGGTGTGTACGAGGCGCTCACCGGCACGGTCGCTTTCGAGGAGGCTGTTGTGCCTGCGGAAGCGGCCTATGGACCGCATCTCAGCGTACTGGCTGGAACATCGGCCCTTGGTGCGTTGGAGCAGCAAACATCTAACAACCTGGACCGCCATTACATTTTGCGGGACCTCCTCGATGCTAACAAGAGTGAGATCCTCACTCTCATCGACTGTCCGCCAAGCGGGACCAGCTTGCTGACGGTGGCGGCTCTAATTGCCGCCACTCATGTTCTCACACCTGTCTCAATGGACGCGGCATCGGTCGAGCAACTGCCTGCGTTCGAGCGACTGTTCGAACAAATCCGGCGCAGGCTGAATCCCGGGCTCAAATGGCTCGGAATCTTGCCCACCCGTTTTGATTCCCGCCGGAGGCTCGACAACGAGGTTCTCGAAGCCGTCTCCCAAAAACATCAGATGATTTTTTCCCCAATCATCGAATCAGTTCGAGTGAAAGAAAGTATGGCTACAGGCACGCCGGCCAACACTGGAATTACGAAAGCTATCTTTGAAGGTGCTGTCGCGGCAATTCTTGAGGAGGTGGAACGTGAGTAAGCGCATTCTTCGGCCGACGGTATCCCAGAGTGATATCGACGTTCCACTAAAGGGACAGGTTACTCGAGATCATTCAGCCCTTGTTATCGGTGTCGACGCGATAAAGATAGGCGCCAACGTGCGAACGGATCTCGGCGACCTGGAGGAACTGACTTCTAGCGTGATTGAACATGGTATAGTCCAGGCCATATCGGTAGCCAGGACTCCTCACGGACTTGAACTTGTAACGGGCCACCGGCGGCTCGAAGCGGCAAAACGTGCGGGACTTACTGAGGTGCCAGTGCGAGTCGTGAATGCCGATGAAAACCAAATCGCAGTCCTGCGGCTGGTCGAAAATATCCAGCGTGAAGACCTGAGCGGACCCGATGAGATTTTAGCTGTCGCTAAATTGAGCACCATTTTTCCTGACCAAGTCCAATTGGCGAAGGCAATCGGAAAGAGCAAGTCTTATGTGAGCCGATGCTTGAAGGCAGCGCAGATTGTCCGGTCCAGTAAAGTTGCGACGTCGCAACTTTCTAAGAGTGCTTTGTTTGAAATTGCCGATAGTACGGACCCAACGAATGCGCTGGCACTGCTTTCTGGTGAGACGAAGCCCACAGTTTGCGCAAAGTATGAAACCGCGTTGTCGTAATACCGAAGCTGCTCATCAGACATCTCAACCGAATAAATATTTTTTGGCGCGCCCTTCTCGTCTCGAACTGAATCGTAATGAACTGCCTCCGGAAGGCCGACTTTGTCATTTTTTACGTCGTCCTTTGTTCGGCGCATCCAGATTGGATTAAATTCCTTTTCCAATAGGTCTCTTAGCGCACGCCTCTCTGGGGTGCCAGGCGACGCGTCTTTAAGAGGTAAATGATAGCGCTTACGAAATTCATCGCGGGTGCCAAGTTTACCGGGAGAAACAAAGTCGACGATACTCCACAAATCCATGATTGAATTTTCTATCGGGGTGCCTGTCATCGCGATGCTCATCTTTGACTTTAGCGATTTTGTTCTCGATAATCTCAACATTCACCAGTCAGAGTCTCTGGTCGTCTTCGTGGCAAAGCAAATTGGAGTCGACATAAATTCCCTCGGTGAAAAGGGTAAGGTT
>JANXMF010000137.1 GCA_025354795.1 Pseudobdellovibrionaceae bacterium | reverse complement strand
CGGCGACAAGGTTGGTGGCAGCGACATTTGAAGGCGCGATATAGGACGGCATTTGGCGGGTGTCGTTTAAAGTCCAAATCGCCGGTGTAGACATTAGAGTGCCGGAAGGGTCACTCACGTTCAAGGTCCACTTGATATTGCGGCACATGCGATTGAAAGAACTGCGACAGGCAAAATCCACATTGCCGGTAGTGACCTGATTGAAATCGGGCGCATAATTCAGATTAAACCGCGTGGGACTGCCGGTGGAGCTGATGGTCATTCCCGGAGGCAAATCCAAGCCGGAAATAGTGAACGGCCCAGTGGGTGCAGCCGTGCTGATGATGGTGATCGGGATCATGCTGGGAACACCCTCGTTCAGCTGTTGGGTATTGGGAAAGCCTGCCACTTGAATGATAGAGCTTTTACGATGCACGAGGACCACCACGGTGTCGCCTGAAAATGAGGTCGGAGACAAGCTGCTGGCCACGGTCACATTGATAATATAAGTATAAACTGTTGCCTTAGGGTTGTTTGGATCGGTCGCGTCGCCGATCTTAGGGGACAAGCTGATCAGCCCGGTGCTGGCATCACAAACCGCGAAACGCGGGCAATTGCGAAAGGCAAGAACAGGCACGCCAGTCGCGACATGGCCTTCAATGGGCTGGGGAAGCGTATACGTGGGGTCGCCCTCAACTATGCTGATCGGCTCCGGTTTGTTGGTGAAGGGTTGAAAGCCTGTACCCGTCTTATCTCGTACCGGAGGAGTCGGTTGCACCGGATCGTGGGCATTTGCATAAGGATTGCTATGGCACCCGCTTAAAATCAGCAACGAACCCACCACTAAACAAAATTTAATTCTAAACATGGTCTATACTCCTCGAAACATTAAGTCTTGGTTGAGCGCAGCACAAATGGATAACTTACTTTCACCGCGACTCCACCCCGGGGCTTTGGGAATTTCCAACCCATCATCCGTTGTGAAATGCACTGTTCGACCGGCCCGTCATCAAGGCTGGTCTTTTGGACTTTGGCAAAATTCAAGTCACCGCTACCGGAGATCTCAAAGGCCATGGTCACCTGACCGCCCAGTCCGGGATTGCGTTGCAGGCCGGTTTCATAGCAGGCACGCACCTGGCTTAAATATTTGGCGATGGTGGCCTGCACCACTGAGCGGTCCAGTCCGCCCTCGAGCACTAATTCTTGTGATAAGGGTACAGATGACAAGGCCTTGCCTTCGCCGGAGCCAATGCTCGAATTTCCATAGCCTCCGGCTCCGCCGCCAGCGCCGCGCGTGCCGACGCCGCCTAACCCAGCGACGCCGGTGTTGCCCACGGTGGTACGTTTTAATCCGGCCCCTAAACCGACAAGAAGCTCACCGCCGCTCCCCTCTTTGCCTCCGGGACCCGCGCCCGGCGATACGTCTTTCAGATCGGTGGGCACTCCACCCACGGCCTTCTTAAGATCTTTGCGGCCGAGCAAGCCCAAAAAACCCAGGTTTTGGCTGATCGCGCGTTTGGCGACTTGCACTTGTTTTTTGACTTCGGAAATTTTATCAAGGGCCGTGGTGACCTCGACCGGTTTTTGCGCTTGCGGTTTTATTTGCACCGTCACTTGTTCAATGACCACGGGCTGATCCAACGACGCCCGTTTGGGCAATAGCAACATTGAAAGCGGAAGCAAGAGAGTCAATGCCAGCGCGATCCATGGCGAGCGATCTTTTTCGTCATGAACCATGTCGACCGGCAACTTATCGATTTTCGATAGCTGATGAATCACATAGCTTTGCTGCTCGGAGGTGAGGAGCCACTCTTTGTCACGCTGGACGACCTGGCAATTCTCGGTGTCAAGGATGTGAAAACGCTCTTCTCCTGCACCTCCAAAACGAAATTGAAAGGTGAAGGCGTCGTCTTCCTCATGAACCTTAAAGCCATGACGTTCGCGATTCAGCTGACGTTCTTTGAGTGAGTCTGCCGATACAAAACCATAGAGACGGTTAAAACCTACAACTTTTCCGTCTTCCCACGGTAAGGCCCGCAAGATTTGCCCTTCATTGCTAGCGATAGCAATCATGGCGCCTCCTCACCAGCGGCTTCGGCCATACGGTCGACGAAGTTTTCGCGCAGCCTAAGCAGGCCATTGCCTTTTTCATCCTCGTCGCCGGTCACCACACTCAACTCCGGGCGCTTGAGTTGGCCTTCGATCACCAATTGCTCAAAGTTAAGCGCCTTTCCCTCTTTATATTTTACCGTCGGCGGCGCGGGAGTCGGCGCAGGAGCCGCCCAAATTAAACTTCCCGTCATCAATAAGCCCACTAAGATCACTGTCTTCATTGCGTTGTCTCCTCGCCCAATTGCAGGAGCCGACCCTGAAAATAGGCAGCCAAACGAGTGTTGCCACTGGCCTCATAGTAAGCCTTAAGATGCGTGAGCGACGATTTTTGATTGGGATTTTGATGCAACTCGCGAATCGCGGCATTGAGCACGTCGGCACTCTGCGGCTGCGAGCTTTTAGCGGTCTTGACCGATGTAAAGCCTAAACTAAAATCATTGTTGGCTAATTTTTGCTTAAGAGCGTCGCGCGCGCTGACGTCTTCGATCTTTTCCATTTGCGCGGCTGCGAGCTTGGTGAACTCCTCGCCTTTTTCTACAAACGGCTGAGCCATTTCCAGTAGCGCTTTTTCAAGCGAAGCCTTGCCTTCAGCATCGACCTCATCGGGAATGGGCGTAGCTTTGATTTCCGCCGCCAGATCACGCTCACTCTTGGCCATCATGCTGGCCATAACCGCGCGCACTTCAGCCGAGGTATTTTGTAGGTAACAATTGCCGCGTTCACTGAGAGCCTTAAGGCCGGCGACGCGCATTTCGAATTTATGTTTGCTGCCTTTGCCGGCAAAGTGGATCTGACGCTGTTTGGTGTCGAGCTTGCTTAGCTCGGCAAAAGCCGCCGCCCGCCAGCCCGGACCGGTGTCGGTGCAAGACTTCACCAGAGTGGTCTGAAGCGCAGGCCCACCTTGGTTGTGGCTGGCGAAAAGATCGACTAAATAATCGCGGCTGGTTTTACTCCACGCCAGTTTGAGCAGCGCCGGCTGAAGGAGTTCAGCGTCTTGGAGGGTCTTAAGGATCAGGTCCTCTT
>JANXMF010000114.1 GCA_025354795.1 Pseudobdellovibrionaceae bacterium | reverse complement strand
GGCTACTCGGTGGCCACACCTATCCAAGCTCAGGCCATCCCCCTTTTGCTTGAGGGCCGCGACCTGCTCGGTTGCGCCCAAACCGGCACCGGCAAAACCGCGGCCTTTGCATTGCCTATTCTCAATTATCTGGCGCAACAGAAACGCCACATGGACAGACGCCAGGTGCGCGTCTTGGTGTTGACGCCTACACGCGAATTGGCGGTGCAAATTCACGAGAGTTTCCAGACTTACGGTCGCTATTTGCGTTTGAAGACGGCAACAGTATTCGGCGGAGTTTCGCAAAATGTACAGGTGCGTGCGATTGCCGGCGGACTCGATGTGCTCGTCGCCACACCCGGCAGGCTGTTGGATTTGATTCAGCAACGCCATGTGAATTTGAGCCAGCTGGAAGTGTTTGTTCTCGACGAAGCTGATCGTATGCTCGACATGGGTTTTATCAACGACATCCGCAAGATCATGGCGCAACTTCCGCCGAAGCGCCACACCTTGCTCTTTTCGGCCACCATGCCCAGTGAAATTCGCAACCTCGCGGCCTCACTGCTCAAAGATCCGGCCCGGGTGGAAGTGACTCCCGTCGCTGCCACCGCCGCCCGGATCGTGCAATCGGTTGCTTTTATTGAGCGGGCCGATAAACGCCGGCTGCTGCAGCATATCTTGAAGCAAAAGGATACGACTCGTGTGATTTTGTTTACACGTACCAAACATGGCGCCAACCGTTTAGTCGAACTGTTAAAGGATTGCGGCGTCACCAGCGATGCTATCCACGGCAATAAGGCCCAAGGCGCGAGACAGCGCGCGCTGAACTCCTTTCGCGAGGGCCGCGTGCGCGTCTTGGTTGCCACCGATGTCATGGCTCGCGGCATTGACGTCGACGACGTCACCCACGTGATCAATTTCGACGTGCCAAACGATTCTGAAAGTTACGTCCACCGCATCGGCCGTACAGGGCGCGCGGGTGCTTCGGGCCAGGCCATTTCCTTTTGTGATCCTGAGGAACGCGGCTTTTTGCGCGACATTGAAAAGCTGGTGGGGCACTCCATCCCGATTTCTACCGACAACCCTTTTCATTCCGAGGCTGCGGCTAACTCGCGCGACAACTCTAAAGCCCTACGTTATAATCGCGGGAGTCGTCCGGCAGGAGAACAAGGCTACGGTCAAAAGCGCAGTAGCGGCCGACGTCCTAGTGGTGGCGGTGGGAAAAGACCCCACGGCGCACCCGGCGGAAGGGCCCGCTTCGCTAAGCCAGGATCTTCACGCACTCGCCCCCAGACGGGCCGCTAATTGATGTTGCCTCTTCGCCACGAAATCTCTAATCTGGCGGGCTATGACGACATCTGAACCCGCGTTTTGGCGCAAGTGTAACTCGTGCAAAAAATCGATCGGCTTTTCGACCCGCTATTACGTGTGTAGCGTGTCGACGTGCAATGGCCAGCGCACCGGCTATGTCTTTTGTAGCGTGCCATGCTTTGAAATCCATCTCCCCGGCGCACGCCATAAAGATGCAGCCGCGATGGAAAGTCATTCGCCTTCAGCCAGTCCCACTCGCGAGCCGCAAAAAACCATAATTAAGTCTTCGACCCCTACTTCCTCCTCTCAACGCGCACAAATGCCACGCGAAACCTTAATTATCGCCTCGCGCTTGAAAGAATACATTCAGGCTCGGGCTGAAATGAACACTTCGGCGGGAGTGATGGATGTGCTCTCCGATTACGTCCGCGTAATCTGCGATCGTGCTGTGGACAACGCACGCGCGGAAGGCCGCAAGACTGTGCTTGAACGAGATATGGATTTTCTGAAAAAATAGACGGGCCCACAGGGGGAGTCGGGGCCCGCCTAAAAGAAAACTAAGCTTCGACTGCCGGCTTTTGGACGCGCTTGCCACGCGTTTTGCCGGGCTTAGCTTTTTCAGCCTTAGCCGTTTTTCCCGACACATGGGTTTTTACATGCGCAGACTTCAACGGAGCCTTGCCCCGAGCCATGGCCGCCGGTGACAAACAAGCGCTCACCGCCAGTGCGGTCAGAAAATGGGTAACTTTCATTTTATCCTCCTTAGTGGATAGGTTTACAGGTCCACTTTGCAAGGACTAGGGCCGCGCTCGCCCCGGTTTTAAGTGAAATGGAGTGATCGACTGGGCGAAAGCCGTCCAATAATATCAGTCGAGAAGAACCGCCGAGTTTCGTGCAATAGCCGCCACCACCTGCACATGAGTCTTCGAATAGTAGGGCTGAGTATAGAAATAAAGGTAGACTGGAATTTCCAATATCGTGTCCGGATCCAGGATCTCAAATTCCTTTTCGTCCCGAATCAAATGCCGGGGCAAAACCGCCCGCCCGAGCCCGCTGCGCACGCCAGCAATCAAACCATAGACGTTGTCCAAATAGCGCCGCTCCTTGCCCTTGGCTTTCTTGCCCGCGAGTTTAAGATAGTCGCGCGTGAACGTGTCATTCTCATTGTGATCTAAATAAACATCGGGCCCCTTGTACCTGCGCTTTTGCACCATAACGTTTTTTTCCTTACCGATCAGCACTCGCTCGAGATCGTCACGCGACTCACGATGATCCAGCACCATGTAATCGATCTCGCCCCGGTGGAGCAAGAAGGGAAGACGGCTCATCTCATCCACTGTAATGTGCAGCTTCAGCCGCGGGTGAGCGGCGAAGAGGGGTGAAATACTCGGCATGATGACGGAGTCGATTACCGATGAAAATCCGCCGATGCGAACCACGCCGGCGAGTTCTTGATCTTTAAGATCCGCCAAATACTCGGCCTCGAGTGAATTCTTACAGCGACAATAGCGCACCAATTGCAACGCCGCTTCCGTCAGCCGCAGGCCCGCGCGGTCACGAATAAAAAGCGAGGTCTCGAGTTCGCGTTCTAGGTTCATCACGCGCTGTGAGAGCGCCGACTGAGTGATATGCAAAGCCTCGGCCGCGCGCGTGAAGTTCAAAGTCTGCGCGACCGCTAAAAAAGCTTCAAGCTGGCTAGAGGAGAGAGCCATAGGCTTATTATATAATTCGATTACATAATAAATTCAATTAATTTTACTTAAATCACCTGAATCTATAATTTCGTCTCAGTGGCTCAATTACGAGCCCGAAAGGAGTTCTACAATGAAGAAGATTATGTCCCTAATTATTGCCGCAATGGCCTGGAGCTCCGCCGCACGCGCCGACCATCCAGCGATTCACGGCATGCTGCTGTTTGGCCAGCAAAAGGCCTACGCCTCCCACTTGCCGATGTTCCACGCGCCCCATGATTACCAGGCGCTGTTCGAACTGTCGTTCAAGGATTTGGCCAAGTCCGAAACTCTGGCGCTTTACAATGAAGCCAAGCTCAGTCCGGGGATTTTCACCCTGGTGCCGGAGCTGATGGATCTCACCCAAGTGCTGAACGGAACCAAAACCGACTTTACGGCGGAGATTTTCAAGGGTCATTTTGAACAGGGCGGTCAGACATTGGGAGCGGTGTATGTGCATGTTGAAAAGATCGTGTTTTCCACAAAGCTCAATCCCACGGCCCCGGTGATCGAGAACAACTACTATGTTTTCGGGACGGCGGGCGAGTATTTCGCGGTTCATCTGATTCAGGGCAAGCCCAACTTTGACTCCGTCGCGAGCGTGAATCAGCCGTACAAGCTGGGCCATCCGATCTGCACCGCGCGTTTCTGCCCGGGTCCCGACATGACCCTGATTCCCGATGCTCAGCTTCCGCTGACTATGAGCTCGTCGCTTGCACCTACGGCGATCGCCAAAGCGGGAGACGCCTTGGGTAGCATGACCGGCGCGCTCGCGGACATTCAAAACGTGATTTACAGTGAGACGGGCGAACTCGCCAACTGAAAGTATGAAAACTTATATACTGTTTATGGGCTTGGGGATTTCCCTGGGCCTTTTTTTCCTAACCGCGCCCGCAACCGTGACCTTTGAATCAAAAGAATCAAAGACGTTCGCGGAAGGCCCGGTGTTCAACCGCATTCGGTTTATCCCGGGCTGGAAACGGGACATCTGGATCATGGCGCAATCGCACCTCGGCCTGCACGCGGAGTTTAAGAATTGGAACAAGCTCGCCATCGTGGTGGATAAAAGCCAAAGCCCCACTGTCGCGACGTTTTATCAGCTCAAGCAAGATGGGAAAATGGAGCTCTCCACCCAGCCTTTGCCATATAAGGCGCGATGTTTTGCTTGCCATGCTGATGGTCCACGGGCGATCCGGTGGAATCATGAGTCCGAAGCCATCGTTCCAAATGCACTGGAGAGCGCAGCGCTGACCGTATGGAACCTAAGGATCAAAATCTATGGCCACGTCAGCTCACAAGCTGGAACCACGTTTCAAGACGGTGAGCCTTTTCGGGCCGAACAGCCTGTTTACAAACGGCCGTTGGGAATCGCCACTTGCGAGCGGTGCCATTCAGCGACTGGCCTGCGTAATGCTCTGAGCTTGGAGCACTTGGGCACCGCGCTCTTTTTAGTGCGGAGCGGATATATGCCGCCCTTTCCGTTTCAGCTCACGGCCCAAGAGCGGACCGCGCTGGAATTGATTCGATAAACGAAATGGTATTGGATGGAACGCGGGCTCTCATTAAAGACCAGGTCACCATATGTGTTGATCGACCAATCCCCAAGGTGGGGCCGAGGTAGACAATCGAAGATTGAAATAGGACAAATTTTTGCTGGTGCCCTCAGCAACACTTCGAGTTCTGATAACCGCCCGCCTCCATTATGAGTGAGTTGAAAGAGGAGCTGGGCGTGACTGCCACCAACATTACGTCGTTAGTTGATTCGCTTGAGGAAGATGGTTTGATCGTGCGCCAGGCCCATCCGAGCGATCGTCGCGCGACCGTGATTGAGCTCTCTGGCAAAGCCAATAGTGAGATGGCGCTGGGCTGTACTGAATACAAGGAAAGAGTGGCGACCTTGTTTGCTGAGCTCAGCGAGACTGAGTGCAAGGAGTTTAGTAAGACGCTGGAAAAACTCTGGAGCCGGCTGCAGAATTAGCAAAAAAAAGGAGACCCAAGGGATCTCCGTTCAAAACTGGCAAAAGACCTGGAACGCAGGCCTTTTGCGCGCGATAAGAAAATTACTTCATCAGTGCATCAGAGGGCGCGGTCTCAGGGGCGTACGGACGATTCAAGTCCACACGATAAATGCGGCCACCAGCGCCGTTCGTGGTCAACTTAAAGTGACCGTCTTCAATGCGAACATCGAGGATATTCGCATAGGATCCAGTTGCGCTATAATGTGGAGCCGGCAGCCGTTTGGTACATTCGCCGACCTCACCAGCAATGCCACGGTTCGTGTCAACAATGCGGGGTATGCTTTTGTAAATGTCAATATTGGCGGGCGACATGTGGCGCGTTGAAACCGAAGGATTCGATTCGCTTCTTTCGCTATCCGCTACACAAGCAGTGATATTATCCGCTACGTTGCGAAAGTTGTTGTAACCGCAATTTCTATCAGAAGGAACAGACCACATTTTGTGCGCGTATTGAAAAACTCCGTTTTCATATTTGATAAAGGCAATTTCTAAACAGGACAGAGTATGTTCATTGGCATCCTGCATTTGTCCGTAATAGACCACCGGGTTGTCAACGGCCCAAAACTTGATTTGACCGGCAATTTGATCGGGAGTCGTAAAAGTTTGTGCAGTCGCGCCGCACGAGACGGCAAGAGTTGCCAAGAGTGCTAAGATTTTCATTTTCGTATTCCTTTTGTTAGGGGGGTTGTAGGGTCGTTAAAACAATCTTTTCAATTTAAGAAGGTCTTCGATTTCTACGTATCCAACGCGGGCATTTTCCGAGCCCATGTAAATAGCGAAGCCATAGAATACGGCGCTCAATTTCAACATAGCTATGCTCCCTTCTCTAATCGATTAATAAACTCTTTGCAATCAGAATTGCGAATTGCGTGCCACGGTTCTGGTGTTTTTAAGCGTGTGGCGTTGGACTTCACTATGACAAAGCCGGGTTTGGTCACTGCCAATTTTTGACCGAAAAGGGGGAGGGGGTGCTTATTCAACTGAGCGCGACGGTCATCATGCTCGATCCGGTAACGGTATTCGCGCCACTTTTCAAAATATCCGGTCGGTCAAAAGTCGCTAAATCGAATGTATTTGCAATGGGCTAGCTCAACTCGGAAAATCGCGCTGTACTAAAAAAGGATCTTTCAAAGAAACTCTAAAGGAAGAAAAGCCCGCTTGCGCAGGCTTTTTGATTTGGTACCCGGGACAGGACTTGGCCGCTACGGTCGGACGCATCCTGCATCCTTCCTGCGCGGGCCCCCCTCGGTCGCTAAGTCAGGCATTTTGCCTGACTTGCCACGACGAGTGCTGCGCACTCGCCGCGGCCGCGCCCTTCGCTTCAAGTCCTGTCCCGGGTACCAAATAAAAAAGCCCGCTTGCGCAGGCTTTTTGATTTGGTACCCGGGACAGGACTTGAACCTGCACATCTTACGATACTGGCTTCTAAGACCAGCGTGTCTGCCAATTCCACCACCCGGGCATCGCTTATACTTTGATCAGTTTTTTATAGTCCGGCGCGCGCATGAGATTCGCCAATTCTTTTTCGGTATCCATCTCGATGCGGATGAGCCAACCGTCGTTCATTGGGTCATCGTTCAGTGTGCCGGGGTTGTCGGTCATCGATAGGTTCACTTCGATGACAGTGCCCGAAACCGGTGCGACCAAATCACTCACGGCTTTTACACTTTCGATAACGCCGAAGGGCTCACCTTGCGTTACCTTTTGGCCTTCTTCAGGGAGCTCGACGTAAACCACTTCACCTAAGTTGTCTTGGGCAAATTCGGTGATGCCGACGGTGACGACGTTTTCGTCGACCTGAGCCCACTCGTGATCCTTGGTGTAGTAGTATTCTTCAGGCACATTGAAATTAGACATTGAGAACTCCTTTATTTTCGCTGCACAAATGGGGTCGGCACGACTTGGGCTTTGACCATGCGACCCCGGATATCCACACTAAATTCCCGACCGTCGGGCGCCCATACTTTATCGACGTAGGCTACGCCGATGTTGTCAGTGGTCGAGGGAGAGGGCGTTCCACTCGTTACCAAGCCGATTTCCTGACCGTCAAAAGAAAACAGTTTGTAGCCTCGACGGGGAATTCCGCGCTCGAGCATCTTAAAGCCAATCAGGCGGCGAGGCAGCCCTTTTTCTTTGCCCGCGACAATTGCCGCACGGCCGACAAAATCTTTTTTGTCAGGCTTGATCACCCAGCCTAGGCCCGCAGCGTAAGGATTCATCACATCGTTGATCTCGTGTCCGTAGAGCGGATACTTCATTTCCGTGCGCA
>JANXMF010000106.1 GCA_025354795.1 Pseudobdellovibrionaceae bacterium | reverse complement strand
AAATCAGGAGTTGAATAAATTTGGCTCGAAGCTACGACTTAAGTCCCTTGTAACAGCGGCTCTCCACGCCATTGCAGCCTGAAGACCCGCTTCTAGATCCAGACTGCGCGCCTAAGCGGCGCAGCCGCGCAAGGCGCGAGTAGTTATGTCTAATTTGAGCCTTTACATTGCGGCCTAGTTGAGTCGTAATTTAACCATTGGTTGCTTATGATTTATAAACAATTTTATATCAGATTGGAGTCGCTGCGAGGTCTGGCGGCTCTATGGGTTGTTTTATTCCATATCCCTCCATGGTACCGGCCCGTTTATGATATAAATTTGATTCGCAATGGTTACCTATTTGTCGATTTCTTTTTTGTACTTTCGGGTTTCGTGATTTTTTTGAATTACATAGGCAGGCTCAACCATCCTCGCCGTTTATGTCATTTTATGTGTTTGAGATTTATTAGGCTCTATCCCGTGCATCTGTTTTTCCTACTATGTTTTTTAGCGATCGAGTGTAAAAAGCATTTTCTTTTTTGGAGTGGACACTGGCACGGCGGCGGCGGCAACAAACCCTTCGAAAAGAACAACTCAATAGCACTAATCAACCAATTTTTTTTGATGCATTCTCTTGGGCTGACTAATGGAACTGCCTTAACATTCAACAGTCCCAGTTGGAGCATTAGTACGGAGTTTTACACCTATTTAATTTTCGGCGTCATTGTTTTAGTGGGTTCGCCCGCAAGAGTCTTTCCTTACTGCATTGCTACTTGCCTATTGGCTTTGAGCTTGTTTTACGCGATGCCGATTCACTTCGACGAATTCCATCGCTTTGTGCGATGCATCTTCGGATTTTTTCTCGGGTGTTCGCTGCACGGGCTAGCCGCACTTCAGCGTTGGTTGCGGTGGGTGGGCTACTTTTCGGTGCTCGGTATAAGCGTTATTCTTATAATAAAAATCAATGTTCAGCTTGCCGAAATTTTGATGTCCCTGCTCTCCTCCGGCCTAATACTTGCGGTGGCGTCTAAACATCGTCCTCTCACAGGATTCGCATGGCTAGAGGCTAGACTACTACGGCGCTTAGGTACAATTTCCTATTCTCTCTACATGTCGCATTATTTATCAATTTGGATGATCAATCGTCTGTTGCGAGTAACTTTCCAGGCACCACTGGAGGGAAGTGTATGTTGCGCTCTCTCACCGTGGGTAGGCTTGATAACCTACGCCGCGTGCGTCGTGTTTGTTATTTTGATAGCGGAAGTTTCATACCGCTTTATAGAAAGGCCATCCTTGATACTTATGGCGCAGGCAAAAGCTCATTTCGTTAAGATAGAAAACAATGAATGGAAACATCAACCATGCAGTTTCTGAAGCCTACGTTCGCACAGTCCTACACAGATGCCATTACGAAAAATGCAGATCGTCACTTTTTGAGCGTTTATTTAGCCCATGGCAAGCATAGAAGCGCAACCTTTTCTGAATTTAATCGCGACGTAGAGCGGGCAGCCGCAACTATAAATCACTTATCGAAAGAGCCAAAGGTTGTGGTGACGATTGGCGGTAACACTTATGAACACTTAGTCTTTATTATTGCCGCAATTCTCAGCGGAAAGACTCTATGCCCATTAAATCTCGAAGATTCTGTGGAACGGGTAACGCAGAAACTTGCAAGCCTCTGTGAGCCTTATGCTGTCTTTACCAACGAGCCCACCTTTAACTCATTACCAAACGTTTTTTCGATGAGCTTGTCTATTGCACCAAATGACCCTCCCTGCGATTGGCAAGAGTTCAATAAGGATCAAGCAATGATCTTGATATTCACTAGCGGTTCAACTGGCTATGCCAAAATCGTTGAACAGATGGAAATGGGAATTCTGACGAACTGTGAAGCCTTAATAGCACACCATAGGCTGAGCCCTAAAACTTGCATTGGCACACCGCTGCCCATATTCCATGTCAATGCCCTCGAGTTTTCTTTCTTCTGCACACTGTTTTCAGGCAGCCGGCTGGTCCTGTGGGAACGGCCCATTTTTTCGCAAATTAATCAGGTCAGCGCCGACGAAGGCTGTACGATCCTGAGTTTGGTTCCGACTCTACTCAAAAATTTTATACTCTACGCCGACGAATTCATGCAAACTGGCCATCCGTCACTCATGTATTTCGTTTCAGCAGCAGCACCGTTGAGTACGGAACTGGTTATGCAAGTTTTGAACAAATTGAATTTGCGCATCGTCCAAGGGTATGGACTTTCTGAGGCCATTAATTTTTCGTGTATTATGCCGATTGAGTTAAAGCGAGAAGCCTACGAAAAATGGATGAGCCAGCATCGTTGGCCTTCAGTAGGAATTCCACTGCCTGGAACCAGTGTGACTATTCGAGATGCAAACGGTCTGCAACTTGCGGAAGGTGAGCAGGGTGAAATTTGTATCCAGGGCGCAACCGTTATGAACGGTTATCGCTGCGACCGAAATTCACAAAACTTCAAAAAGACTTTTCTCCCGACCGGCGATATAGGATGTTTCCATTGCGACAACGAAGGCCATCGCTATTTTTTTGTTACTGGGCGTATAAAGGATATCGTAAAAAAGAATGGCGTGACGGTCTCCCTACGTGAGGTCGACGAAATTTTAGAAGGAGTTCTAAGCAACCAGTGGGACAGTGTCGCCATCCCGTTTGCGAATGACTTTAGTGGCGAAGATATTGGCGTTGTGATACGTATCGATACTTGTTGGACGCCCGAAATCGAAAATGAAATGGCGCGACAGATTGAGGCGCGGTTGCCCAGGTTTATTCGTCCTACCGCTATTATTAAAACCCTAGCCCGATTAAGAACCCCAAGCGGCAAGCCCCTGCGACATAGATTTATAGCGGAATTTAAAAAATTCGAGAAGCTGTCGTTAGGAACAACTGTGCGGTTTTTCGATTCGGAACAGATAGATACACAAGGCGTTTTACAATTTTGAAGTTTCAATCATAGTGGATCGGCGGCTATTTAAGTGTTACAGTTACCCGACATTCGTAAACTTTTTATTAGCTTTTTTTTGCTTTTCCACATGCTGACATTTTTTTGGTTCCAGCCCGCTTTTCACCGTTTTGGAGACAATGCCGACTCTTTTTCAAGCGATTTTCAGTTTTTCAAAAATTACCTCATGTGGCGGAGTCAGGTCTCCGATCAAATTCCTTACCTGTGGATAATTCGATATAAGCATTACTTCGGCAATATTCCTAATGGATGGCTTTTTTCCCGAGCTCGAAGAACTTACACCGATATCGGCTTTGCGAGATCTGAATGCCTAGACGATTATCTAAAAACTCACGCAGGAGTATTTTTTGAAGAACTCAGTGTGTTTAGCTCGTGGCTCAATACCAAGCGATTTAAACAATTTGGTAGCTCAGAACAGGAGCAAATCAATTGGCTAAAGACGGCTCTTCACAACGAAGTTGTGACCAAGGCAAAGTGTGATCCAGGCGATTCCTTTTTGACATTCACCTCTTTTCATTTATTTTCGGATTTCCGGGAAAGCCGCAGACGATGAAAGAATGGTTGTTTGGCAATACTGACTCCAGAACGTACGCCGCGCTTAGAATTGCCTTTGGAATTTTATGCTCAATTCGCGTGTGGATCCTATGGCCTCTGGCCCACCTTCACATTCCCTCCGCAGCTATTCAGCCCGTCTCGCCTTATTTACTCGGAGGAACACTCGACTCTACAATCAATGGTGTT
Organism: Pseudobdellovibrionaceae bacterium; assembly: GCA_025354795.1. Taxonomy (GTDB): domain Bacteria; phylum Bdellovibrionota; class Bdellovibrionia; order Bdellovibrionales; family UBA1609; genus JALHOQ01. The sequence continues at coordinate 10,983 of JANXMF010000106.1, read as the reverse complement.
TTTGCTCTAGTCCTTCTACTCGGAGTATCTCTGATAGTTGGATTTTGGAGCCGCCTCAGCGCCGGCCTGCTCTGGATCGTCTTTCTGATCATTTATCATAACTTTCCGCTCTGGAGTTATGGGGGAGACGGAATTTTACGAAGCATTTTATTTTTTTTGATGCTCTCGGAATCAGGAAATGATTGGTCAGTGGATCGCTTTATAATGGCTCGTCGCAGTCCGAGTAAAACGTCGGCGCCCGCTTGGCCGCTACGCGTTATTCAGATTCAACTGGGAGCAATCTACCTGGCCGCGGGGATCTCAAAGCTGACCAATGCCGATTGGATTCATGGCCATGCTGTGAGTTTAATTCTTGCCGACCCGCTCTACAGTCGTTTCGACTTGAGCTTTCTTCACAAGTTTCCGCTTATAGTTTGGACCGTGCGATTGCTAAGTGTAGCCGTTCCTGTGTGGGAAATCATTTTCTCCTTTTTACTCCATATTCCTAAACTACGTGGCTTTCTCCTCCTTTGTGGCGTCGCATTTCATCTCTGCACTTGCCTTTTGCTGAGGATCGAATGGTTTGGCCCCATAATGATCGCTTATTATTTGGTATTCTTGACCCCCAAGATCTTGAACAAGACCGAAAGTACAATAGATCAGATTAAAACCAAATTCACTGAAGGATCATTTTTGGAATCAAACTTTACAGATGAAGTATAAGAAGCTGCGATATCAATTTTCTTACTGGCGGGATCAAATTGGGCTAACTTTTTGGCCGTTACCCTAGAATATGACAGCATAAGTGATTTATATCTTTCAGGAGGGTCATAACGATAGACTCTAAATGCTTGGTCAATTTTGCGAAGCGATTGTGCCTCAACCGTTGCCATCTGGGCTTCAAGACTGTCCGAAAACGATCTTGCACTCCTATCAAAAGTATCTTGCTGAAAAGGGGAAAGACTTGACCAAGTTCTATTTCGAATGAAGAGGGATACGATATACGTGTATCGGCTAAAATTATTAACAAAATAAACGCTTTCCCCTCGAGGAATATCTAGGGCGAGGTTATGAGCGTGCGGCAGGGGCGCAGTGAGGTGGACTTCGCCGCTTAGAAAAAGATCACGCATGTGCTCGACGGTTTCTACGATCACAGCATTCAATCCGGCGCCCTGCATCCACGCTAAAGCCCCGGATCGACAGGCTACTCGCCATTCATCGTTCAAGTCCGACAGAGGATTGTCGACGAACCGACTCGCAAATTGTCCGTATTGTCGATCGAAGGAACCCATAAAAAAAGGTTTGAAATCGAAATGAGTAAAGTACGCATTCCAAGACTTTTGCCCGGTTGGCGAATTCGCCCAACGCATATTGGCAGCGGCATCAGTGCTGCCGGGAAGGCCACCAAAAATATGTAGACTTTGAAAGTTTTTAGCAGGCGGGATCAAGATCATCGCATCAATTCGATCGGCTGAGTATAAATCCATAAGCTGCTCGCCTCGCGCCCTGAGGATCGAAAGACCGCTTCGGGCAACCGAAGGCGCAATGTGAGTAATGTACTCATCAAACAAGAAACTGAAACCGGGGACCGACGCGAGCTCTATATCGAGTCCCAATCGCAAAGGTCCAGAAATTGATGAGGAATTGATATCAGGCCAATCGACAAGGGCACCCGAAAGTCCCAGCGCTCCCATACCCCCTAAAAATGAACGGCGGGTAAGAAGCCGCCGGGCTATGTTTGGCTCACTTACACTTCTTTTCTTAATCACTGATTCACTTTGACCTGAATTTTCTTTAAGATCTGATCTTCATTTTATTTATTTCAGTGCAAACTCGCTAGGAACGTCAATGAATTTCTCGGCTCCTGACCATCCTTCGCGAAACCGAGGGACATCCCCGTATACTTTTGGGTTCAAAGGCCATTTGCGCCCCGGTTTTCTAGAAGACGATGGACGAGTAGATTACGCCCCAAATGGACAATTTTTACTTGAGATTGGCCAATGTGAACGTGAACCCCGCCAACCTCTCGAAGAGGCTATATTTGCAGCTCGGCAAATTTTCGAGCGCGCTGAGCGACCTCTCTGGCTTTGCATGAGTGGCGGAGTTGACAGCGAATGCATGGCTCTAGCGTTTTTATACGCTAAAATTCCTTTTAAAGTCGCCATTCAAAGATTTGAAAATGATCTCAACTGGTACGATATCGCTCCGGCGATCGCTTTTTGCAGGTTGCATCAAATTCCTTTTCGTATTTTTGACTTAAAGATCATCGATTTCTATCATGGGGGGGCGTACCTCGACTACGCCGTTCAATTTCGCTGTTTCTCACCGCAGCTGTGCACTCATTTGCACTTGCTCAATCAGATTGATGGTTACCCAATACTCAGCGGGAACCTTACCAATATTTATCGTTCGGAGTCAGGCAAGGTACTCTTAGCGTTACCTGATGATTTATTTTTTTGTTATGACCGTTATTTTTATTCTCAGGCACGCAGAGGTACAGGATTATTCTTTTTTGATACCCCTGAACTCATTTATTCCTTTCTTAGGCTTCCTAGTCTGCAGCGCATGCTTTTCCGAAAGGAGAATATTAGTAAGCAAGGCATGAGTTATGCGCAAAAATGCTTTGCTTATCGAGAAGGAGGTTTTTGGATTATGAATCGAGAAGACAAATTTACTGGATTCGAGGAAGTCAAAAAATTTTTTGCTAAGGCAAATAATTCTGATTTAACGATCTATGATCGCCTCTACCGAGATAACCTCACGAGGATCTTCCCTCCAGCACGCGAGAACCTATTCCTGCTACCGGGACCGTACCTAAAAGTTTCACTTAATACCGATGCCACCATCCCCAGCTTCACTTGAGATCAAAACACTCCACCTATCGTCCAAAAAGTCAGCAAAATTCGAATGCACCTGGCCATCGTTTTCTTTTTTTGAATCAAATATTTTCTGCCGTTCCATATTCTTAATCTGACTATTCGAATTTGTTTCTTTTCTATCATCATTTTTATTGTCCGACATGCTCTCACGTTACTCAGCTGAAAGCGTTTTGCCAATGTTTAAAGGTTTGTGCGGGGCACCAGACTGTCGAGGTCTTCCACAAGAAGATGGGCTAATTTCGAGCGACCCTTTAGCCCCAGATGAATATGGTCAAAAAAATCCTCTTCGGAAAAAATGTGACTTTTTTCGTAATTCAAAACCGTCACCTCTCCCAAACTTGCAATTTGATCCAAAGCTTGATCGAGGTGATCTTGTGCGGATTGCTTCCGCTCCACTCCGACCAATTCTGGATGGTAAATAATCACCACGTGATTCGCTATCTGTTTGAGAGTGTGAATAGCCTGGATAAATTCGCTTAAGAGCCCGCCATCAATTTCAAGATCTTGAGCTCCACTCCTATAGTTAAACCTCTCAACAATCCAATGGAAGAGAGTCGCATTTTGGTAACGAGCAAGGACCTTATCTAATTCGCCGGAAGAGCTTGGATAATTAAAAAAAAATGACCCGTGCGTTTCCTTATTCCACGCCGGTTCCGTATGAAAAAGAGGGTTGGCCCAAGTCGAATTATTTAACTGGTTTGCGGATTCAAATCCGTCGTTCTCCCGCGCCGCAACCTTGATGTCGATACGTGTTCGAATATGACTCCATAGATAAGCGGCGACTGACAACGGTGAAACGCCCCCGAAGAAGTAGCGGGTAAAGAAAATAGCTGTTATGGCTTCCGAAGCTTGTCGATAGTCTTCTCTCATCATGGCAAAATCATAAATAGCGGCCATGTAATACTCTAGATGCTTAAAAAATCTGAAGCCCCTCACCTGGCTGGCGTATTGACGCGTTGCCAATAAGGGGGCAAACTTAATAACGACCACGTCTGCCCTTCGACGTTGGCGCTGGAGCGTGCGGCTAATGCGCTTTGCTAACAAATTCAGCAGCTTGGGATCCAAATTACGAACCCCTAAATTGAAGGCAAAGACGGGGCGCCCTCGCTCTTTAAACAGCGCCTCGATTTCTGTAGGATCGACACCGACTTCTACATCCGACGCACCTAAGAACAAAAGCAGCGGCTCTTTAATTTCAGGCAAATCGTCAATATATGCTAGTGCCTCGTTGAGGCGCTGACTCACCCATGCAGCATTGAAATCTGGTTGATGCTGCAGACCGAAAAAAATAAGCCGCAGCAAAACGACGCTAACTCCTACAACCGTGAGCAGATACCTAAAGGCTTTACAAAAGGCTCTCCACTCTCTCAGATCAAAATCGTTCATATAAAAAAGGCTGTCCTGGTATGACAAAAATCACGTTGAACAAAATAAGGAGGACAATAGCTAAGGTTAGTAATCGTTGATGTAAAAAAAATGGCGATTGGCTGAGCAGGAAATGATCCACTAGGTGAGGAACTGTTATTCCCAATATCGCCAATGTAAGTTGCGATATCCTTGCGCTGGAATAAAAACTCATCCCCTGGGCCCAATGCATATCGTTAAACACAGCCCAGAAGGCTTTCCAACTCGGCGTTCGAGTGAGCACTCGCCCCAGCATCATAAGATAAAATGTAACGAAGATTTTCAAAAATTTTGTTCGCGTCGACCGGACCCACGCCCAAGTGCCTAAAACTGCACCGGCCACTATCAGCGCAGCATTGTAGCCACCCCAGATTAAATTGTTCCAAGTGAAACCGTGCCATAAACCAGCTAGAATCATGGTAACAACGACGCTCAAACCGATTTGGACCCTCGACGTCAGATTGATGTCAAACCAAAAAGGCACTGTTAAGCGGGCCAAGCAAAGAGGGGTAAAAACATAAACACGGAACCACTCGCTCAACGAAATGTGCCAACGCCGCCAATGGTCTGCCACCGATTTGGCTAAAAACGGGGTGCGGAAATTTTCCGGCAGCCTTAGACCGAAGAACTGCCCTAAACCGATTGCAATATCACTATAGCCCGAGAAATCGGCATAATACTGAGCTGATAGCGCCAAAACAGCAGTCCACGCCCGCAGCGGGCCACGGGTCAAATCTGAATCAAAATACTCGTTTACGGTCAGACCCAACATATCACCTATATTTTTCTTCGCGAGTCCCCAACAGATCCTGAATATTGCTTCTCTGGCAACGATTAGCGTGAGGAATTGAGGCCTGCGCAACTGAGGTATGAATTCTGCAGCTCGTAATATCGGACCCGCGCTAATATAAAAAAATGAAGAAACTGAAGTGAGATAAACGAACAAATTCTGTTCAGGAGGAATCATGCCTTGATAAACATCAATCAAATAGCCAACCATTTGGAAGATATAAAATGAAGAACCATACGCCGCATCTCCAAAACCCAAACGCACCAGCACCAGGAGCGAAAGACAACTTCCTATACCCGCAGATAGCCAAAGTTTTCGGTAAAAATGTGATTCTTCTTTAAAGATACGGTTCGCTACCCAAAATGTGAAGCCACCCATAGCTATAACGCACAGACCGCCCAAGGGTTCGGCGAGCAAAAGGAATAAGCTCGCGAATAGAATCACCAGCCAGCGCTTGTCGCGCCGCTGTGCTCGCAGCCGGTAATAAACAATTGCAACCAGGGGAAGATAAATCCAAAACAGAGGGGAATGAAAAGTCACGACGTCTGAGTCTTGGCAGGAGCATGTGGCTTACTCTTTGCCCCGATAATGTCGATTAAGTCGCCAACAGACCTCACGTTTGCAACCTCAGGAACTGTAAAGCGAAATCGAAACACCTTTTCGACATCAAGCATGATTTGCATATTCATGAGCGAGTCCCATCCGGGGATATCCCATGCTGTCATCTCGCGCGTGAGAACAACGTCGTTGCGACGAAAAGCATTCCGAAATATAGTTTCCAAAGCTACTATACGATCTTGCTCCGTCACTTCCCCTGGCCCCCCTTACTTACGACTAAAGTAGCAAATGGACACCAAAACTGTTATCCTTTTTTGAATTTGTTTCGCGAATGCCGCGACCAAGAAAGCATACTCATACTGTGGAATTGAAACCTTCGTTGGATTTTGAGCAAAAAAAATTTGATGTCTTTGAAAGTCCGTTTTCTTACGCCACTTTTGATAATTTCTTGAGTCCAGACGAATATCAAAAGTGCTGCCTCATTATGAATGAACGACTTGAACGCGGCTTATACCAAACGCCGCAAGCTGTTCGCTTTAGTAACTCACGCAAAGGCTCTTTAGAAGAGACCCATATAGATCTTGTACCACCCTACCGATTACGGCTGCCCGGCGAAATTTGGCCGCCTCTTAACGTTTGGTTCGATAAGCGCCTACATCATTTGCTTAATAAAATGTTTCACGTCGAACTAAATCATCGAGTAAAAGCATTTTTCACCCACATTCTCCCTTTTCAACCGAAAGGCCTAGTTCACCGCGATTTCTTCGAAGAGGAGGGAAAAGGATGGCGATGCCTTATTGGTGTTTATTATTTGAATAACAAGAATGGGCTCGAAAGTGGCGGCCAGACAGGTCTTTTCCACGACCTTAACGACCCGTTGCCAGCCGTAAAAATTGAGCTCATCAACAACCGTTTCCTGGTTTTTAAAACAAGCCCCCTATCATGGCATGCACACCTAGAAACGTTTGCACATCCCCGGAATGCTATCGTCGTGCGCTTCTACAGTGATCATGCGCCCGCCTAAATGAAAAATTACTACAACTTTTCTTCTAAACTATTTCTCCTTTTCTGCAGCTTTCAATTGATTTCCTGCAAATCACCCACCCTACGCCGTCCTAAGGTTATGCCCTACAGTCTCGTTATCTATAACGTAAATCTATTCGATTCTAAAAAATCTGAAGTCCATGTGATCGCCATTTCAGGAGCGACGATTGTTAAATTGGCAAGTCGGGGCAATGAGTTGGACGACGAATGCCATAAACCGTGCAAATTGCTGGACGGCCGGGGCGGCATATTAATTTCCGGATTTCACGATTCGCATGTACATCTAGCGGCGGCCGGCTTACTGAGCGATGGTATAACGTTACATTCTTCTGACGTTCCGACGATATTGAACGCCGTTCGACAATTTGCGCGCGCTCATCCTCACCTGCCCATGATACGAGGTCAAGGTTGGGCATTTTCGAAATTTCTTCGAAGGCTGCCGAGCCGTTTTGATTTGGACTCAGCTGAATCGGAGCGACCCGTCATCCTTCAGGACGCTGGAGGACACAATGCTTGGGCGAATTCAGCCGCAATTGAATTGGCGCAGATCGATGAGACCACGCGCGATCCTCCGGGCGGCGAAATACGGCGTCTGCCTCGCAGCAAGGAGCCTTCCGGAATATTCTTAGAGTCCGCAGCGAGATTTATGAAAAATCGCCTTGCACCTCCGAACCGTCAAGAAATCGAGACAGCTATTTTGAGCGGCCAACAGGCCAGTTTGATGGCGGGATTTACCTCTTCGCAAGGGGGGCCGGTCTCTCTAGAAGTAGCTCGCATATATGCCGATCTTGATCGACAAGGCATGATAAAACAGAAAACTTCCCTGTGGTTGGACCTAAATGTCCCTCAGTCCTATTTCACCCAGGTTGTTACTTTCGCAAAACAGTTACCACCCTCAGGCCATGTGCAAGTCACGGCGTTCAAAGGCTTTGTCGATGGGGGATTCAATACCCATACTGGTGCTCTGATTCGACCATATGCGGACAGCAAAAAAACCGTGGCTCCGCTGTTGGGCCAAGAGCAACTGAATAGTCTAGTGTTAAGGGCCAACGAGGCCGGATTTCCTGTAGCTCTTCATGCGCTTGGAGATCAAGCTGTCCACTTGGCTTTGAATGCATATGAATATACAAGAAAAAAACTCAAACATAAATTATTTAACCGGGTCGAACATGCCCTACTAATAGACAGCTCTGACCTGCCGCGCTTTTCGTCTCTGGACATTGTCGCCTCAGTTCAACCCAATCTTCTATGCGACAAAGATCGACGGCGGAATACTTTCGTTTCGTTATTAGGCGAGCGGCGCACTGCAGAAATGTTTCCATGGCAAAAACTCATCGGTCTTGGCGCAAAGGTCATATTTGGAACAGATCAAATGAGCCTTGATTCCAAAGCCATGAGTCCTTTCCTAGGCCTGAAGTGTGCTGCAGAACAATCGCAGGCACAGCCGCTCTCGACGCTCCTTGAGAACTACACCGTAGTCCCCGCAGAGATTCTCCCCAATGCGAGACGTCTAGGCCGTATCGAAATAGGGTACGTCGCCGATTTTTTAATTCTACGCTCCGACTTTGCGCAGGACTTTTTGACCTTTCCGACAAAAGACTGGATCCAAGTTCGGATTATCGACGGGAATCAATACGAGCCTGAAATCAATTGGAAAAGATAAAACCAAATGTTTAAATAATCCATGGCAAAAACGCGGAAAGGACAATCTCGGTCCGACGCCAATACGGTTTGGCCTAAAGCCGCATTATCCCTGATTCTATCAGCAGGTCTCCTCATGCTATTTTATCATTTTCGAATTTATGTTTATCTGAGAGGCTTTATGGCTCACCTTGACAAAACAGCCATTAGCGCTTCCGAAGCCTGTGCAGCGGGCACTGTACAAAGTCGCTTGGTCCTTCCAGATAAAAGGCTCAACGGATATTCTAAAGGTGAATATTCTCAAGCCGTTGTAAACTGGGCAGATTGTATACGCACCACATCTGTCCCCGTTTTCTGGTTTGTCGATTTAGACGGCCAGGGGCGTGGGTTCATAAAACAGGCTCGACATTTGGCGAAAATTGTTTCCATCCGGCGCATTGAGCCCGCCCAGGGGACTGAACAAATCGTGAAATCCATTGGCTTTCAAAGCCAATTTGATTTTAACATTTTTAGCGAAGGCATGAAGCGTGTCGTCGGCCCTTCCCGCGCTATTTTGATCGACTTTTTGTTGAATAGGGATGTGGTCTCGGTTTCTGCCCGAGCTGTACCCGCCGACCTCACGTTCGCTAAAACCGTAAATAGCGAAAAAGTGGAAGAGCTCTTGAGTACAGGGGCAAATTTGATTGATACTCGCAATCAGACCCTTTTCGCTAAACACCATCACCAAAAGGCCAAGAATGTATACTATAAAATGAATGTATTAGGCTTGCGGGTTCCGTTTGCTGATTTCCTTACTCATGATGACTTTAAAGTCTCTGAATTACCGGACAATAAGGGTTTGCCGTTAATCATTATGGGTGAATCCGAATTTGACATTACGCCAATGCGCGCACTACTGATCGCCTACCATGGTGGCTGGCAGAATTTATATTGGTACCGAACGGGCGAGCTGGGACGGATTAAATCACCCCTAACAACTGAAAAAACATACCCCCAGATCATTACCATATCCCTCAAAGAAGCTTCTTCTTTCATAAAAATTAAAAAGCTTGATGTCATTGACACTCGTTCCAACGCCGCATTCAGCTTCGGCCGCTTGCCCTCGGCCAAAAATTTGTTCTACGCCGAGCGATCCAACGCGAAGCGCCAGACGGCCAGCATGAATTTAGCCCAATTCAAGGCAGAGAACGACTGGTTTCTGATACCGCCGGGATTGGATGGAGAGTCTTTTCTCGTATATGGCGCCGACGAGCAGGATTTTGCCGCTTTGAAAGCTGCGTTGTGGTTAAGAGAAGCTAGCAGGAAGCCGACCTATTGGTTGCGAGACGGATTTTTAGGGTGGAAAAATGCTCGGCTACCAGTTGAAAGGTAGCAGCCCGGCTTCAGGTTTTTATGAAGGATTTGTTTCTAACTCTCCTGCCGTGCAAAGCACGCATCAGAATTCAGAACAGTATTCACCTTTTCAAAAACCATTTGAGCGCATAATTCTTATCAGTGGAGTCCTAGCTGTTGCCTTATCTCTTTTAAGCACATTTTTGGGGAGAGAGTTTGCATCAGAATTTCGTCCGGCCGGCCGCTTTATTGCTAAAATTTTGCTTTTCAACTCTGGGCATACGGTATTTACGTTTATATTTTTACTAGGAACTCTAGAGTATCGGAAGTTCATCCGAGTGTCTCTACAACGACACAGGGCCTGGATTATTCTAGGTGTTTTATTGGTGCCGATTCTTTTGTTAATTCGCCTTGCACAATACTCGCTGATTCAGGCGGATAGCGATTATCTTTTCATTCCTCTTGCTGTTCTAAATTGTGTTAGGGCTAACCACGTCATGGCGCAAATATATGGTATCTCGAAATTATTTGGGCGCTGCGCTTGCGAAAAAGAAGAAAAGAACAAAAAACTCGTATTCAAGTTTCTAATTGCAAGCTATTCAATTTTAATCCCCATTTTTTATTTTTATTCACGTCACCCTCGTCATCTGGCCGTTCCATTCACAATTTTTTTCTCAGGGATTGTCGTGACTATCTTAGGCAGCGCGATGCTAAGCGAGAAAAGTTTTGTTTCCCATCGTTCCATTTATTTACTGCGCCTTTTGTGCATTCCCATGTTATTTTGGTCTTGGATCCCTCATTTATTGTTAAGTGCCTGCCACGGCGTGGAATACCTTGGTATCACCAATACCATCGTTACCCGTGGGCAGTCCGTATTCAAAAGAAAAATCGCATGGTACCTGATTGTCAGTGGAGTCATTTTTTACATATTTTTTTCTCTCCCCTATGTTATGCCCTCCCTATTTTTCAAGCCCTTCAACGAAGTTTTGGGAAATCAGTTTCTGGTAACTGTCCTAATTGCTTATTATTTAATAGAATTTACTCACTATTATTTAGATCGATATATCTTTCGATTCTCGGATTCACTGGTTCGCCTCCATACGCTGTCGCTATTTCGTTTCAAAAATTCTAAATGATTCACTTACTAAAACATTTGCTCTCTAAAAGAATTGTGTTCTAAAAGTCATTTAGGTGGAGAAGTGATAAAATTTGTACCGCGAGAATATGGATTTTTACTACCCTATTTTATAAAGGCTGGAAATCAGCAGAAAGTCGCCGTAATAATGGTAGCCCTATTCTAGAAATAGATGGAAAGGTTTATTGCTACGAAGTGGGTAACTACTTTTTTGCAATCAA
>JANXMF010000091.1 GCA_025354795.1 Pseudobdellovibrionaceae bacterium | reverse complement strand
TCCCGCCGAAGCCGGGCAACCGACGTGGGTGAGGGATCCGAAGTTTTGCCAATCGATTTGCGTGGGCGTGCGATAAGTGGTTTCGCCCGATGCCAAGAATTGACATTGAAAGACAGTGCTGGTGTCCAACCAAATGGAGTTTGCATTTAGATAGCTTCCATCCAGTTTATTGCCCAGAAGTCCAAGATTGGTAGCTTCGGTTGTGATCGCAGTACCGCCCAGACCGCCGAAGTTGGTGAACAGCGTGCGGTAAGCTGTGAGTTGAATGGCGCCGCCGGCCCGATACGGGGGCTGGCTCAGCGTGGGCTCTGCGGCATCGTCGATGAGCGTGCAGGTGCCGGGCGTTTTCAAGTTTTGCGTGCCCGCTTCGAAGCAATCGCAAAAGCCATTGCCGTTGCGGTCATCGCAGTACGGATCGAACTTCGCTTGCCAGCTTTGATTGGCAATCTGCGTGCTCATCACCGGGGCTTGGGCGGTGGGAGGCGCTACCGATTTACAAACGAGTGCGTCGTCAGGGCAACCATTGACACCGGGATTGCTAAAGTTCGCAGTGTTGTAAGCGATCTCCATGGTTTTCGGCTGCAAAGACACCTGCATGGAATCCCAGCTGCAGGCGAAGTTGCAAGTGCCGCTGGACCAATTGTTCCATTGCAGGATTTGCGAACCCGCAACTGTCGACAACAGATGTGCGCGGAGCGAGGTGCGGGTCGAGCTCATCCAATTTCCGCCGGTCATGACAATGTAGTATTTCACGTTCGAACCGTGGGTGGTGGAACAAAGATCGACAATGTCATCGGTACCAAGCGCCGTGATTTCGCCTGACGCAGAAACCGTGCCGCCGCCGACGCTTCCCGTTGCCGCTAAGCCAGTATTGGCATTGGTGCTGATCGCGCTGTTGGTGCCTGCAAAATAACATAACGGCGAGATGTTGCTCGCGTTGCCATGATTGGTTGAGGCATCGGGATCATGCAGTCCGACTTGTTGCACGTTCCAGGTTGATTGCGTGCCGTCGCCGTTGATCTGAGTGATCGCGACATTGCCGCCATTATAGAATGAGAACGTGCCAGCTTGTGCTAGTGCTGTCATGTTCATGCAATAAACAGGTACCGCGGATTGCTGAGTTTGGCTTCCCCAACCAAAGTTGAGGAGCGCGCTGACAACGGTGTTGGCTTGACCATTGTTGGTACAAGCGGAATTGCCTGCGTTGATTTGATAAACCAATATGGGGCCGCTCGCGGTTTGAATTTGCAGACCGGTTTTTGCATCAGACAGTGCGAACACGCTGCCTTTACCATCACCTTGATAACCGTAGTTTTGCAAAGTGTAGGGGTAGCCGTCGGGCAAGCTGACCGCGCCGGTGACCGCGTCTGGCGGAGTCGTAATACTGTACGGAGGGGCCGCCAATTGCACATCGGTCAAGCAGTCGATGCTGACATGTGCATCGAGCGGGCGCTCGGTGGGGAGGGTGCTGACGGTGTCGCGCATGCGACAGAAAATCGGCATCAGCGGTGAGCCCACTGCCGCGGTATAGAATTTGCGCGAGCCGGTGGGATTGTAGTCGGTGTGATAAGCCGCACCAAAAACGAAGTCATGAATTTCTTTTGCCGACGGAATATGCTCGAACATTTCAAACGACAGCGAGTAAGGAACCGTCGATGCCGCGATGTCCGCAGTGGCGTTGGCCAAACTGATTTGCGGAGTGGTGAAACCGCAGGAGCCGAAATCACTCTCCACCGAGAAAAGGCCGTTGGCAAAACCGGCAAGTGCGGGAACCCAGCGACCGTCGGCGGGGTCACCCGGTTCATGGATTTGCGCTCCACAAAGTCCCGGTCCCTGCAGGCCCAATTTGTAGTTAAGCAGCGACGAGCCTACAAAGAGACTGTAAATCTGCCCAAGGGAAAGATCGGTGGCAGCGCCAGTGCCATACTCGCCCGGGTGTTTGAGATACATATAAAGACCCATAAGACCCGACATGTTGTGCTTCATTGGGATCATGACCGTCGCAAACCAAGTGACGCAAGATGGGGTGCCTGTGTTGAGAACGGGAGCGCCATTGCCCACAGGGATGGTCAAACATGCTGGATTTATGCCAGCTTGGGTATTCAGTTCGGTGATGAGTTCCGGGAAGGCGTTGATCATGCTCACGTGGGGAGCATCGTAAAAATCAGAATGGTTGGTGCCGAGGGGGTCATTGCGATTGATTTCCGTGTATTTGGAGATAATTTTCATGCGTGGAACCTGGGCGCAAAAGGCGCCCGGCGTTTGCCACGCATTATTGCAGGCACCAACGGCGCCACTACTGATATCAACTTCGCCGTTTGTCTGCGCGTCGATCGCGGCCGAAAGTGCGGTGGCGGAAGCGCCAACAATGCCGTTGGCCGTCCACGCTCCCGTATTTTTACACGTCGGTTTGGGGATTGGGTCCGCACTCAGAACAGGATCATACTTGAGTTGGCCGCTGGATTGAAATTTATTGTAGTACATCACACACTGAATCTGGGTGACATAAGTGTTTCCGCCCGCGGCTTGATCGGTCAAAACGGCAGAAACATATTGTCGGGTATTGGCCACGAAATCGGTGCTAAACCACCCATCCATAAGCGTGGCGAATTCACTGTACATGAAAGTGTCAACGTCGACTTCGGCGCCATACACGTCCACCATCAGAGTGAAAAGGGAATCCACCGACCAACCGCTCGCCAAGGTTTGCATCATTTTGAATGCGCCCGCGAACGGTGACGACAAAATAGCCGTCATGTCACATGCGCCCACCGCTGCAGCCCCGCCTCCCGCGAGCGTACAACCCGCGACCGCGTTGGTAAAAGCTGTGGTGGCGGTGCTGTCATTTTGTGAGGCTTGCACAATCGCTGCACCCAGTTTGGCGATGGACTTTCCGGCGAGTGCGGAATCGGTCACGCCAACTCCAAGCGCCGATTCAAAGGCGCCAAGGACGGCATCGGCCACAGGGTTACAATAGATGCCCGCATCGCCGGCTTTGGCGAAGCAACGTAAGGTACCGCCGCCGCCGCAGGTGAAAGTGAGCACAAGCTCATTGCCTTCCGGTATATCGGGAACCGTGAATTCATTCCCGGAGTAAGATCCCGAAGCCACTTCGGTGCCGCCGCCACCCACGTAGGCGCCAGAAAATGTGCCGCTGGCACAGACATCGGCAGGTAAGGAGCGGTAATGACCGGTGACAAAGAAGCTGCGTATGCCGTGGAGCAATCCGGAAGCGAAGGCCTGATTTAAGGATCTGATTTTGCCATTGATGTTGGCAGTGGCCACGACGGCGCCCGATCCGCCTCCGGCGGCTCCTCCGCCTCCACTACACCCTGACAGGGCCAAGACTGTGACCATAGATAGACTAAATATTTTGAGCTTTGATTTGGAAGTCAGCATACGGGAGCACTCCTCTTCATAATTTATTGAGATCGAACCAGGCGGATAGAACGCAGAGCTCGACGTTGGTCTGATCGGGCATGCGCACCCGATTCTTAAACTAATTTTGGTGTCCCATTAGAAATTTTCACAGTTGTGCGCTGAATCTTTTTTTGAGATGGTACGTTGGATGGTTATCGTACGTTTTCTTTAAGAAACGTTTTGTGACGTTTCGGAATATTCCACCAAGTCGATAGCGCAGCGCATGCCATTTTTGTGGCCGGCGGCGATAGTGATCGCGCGAATAGCATTGATCAGACGGCCTTTTTTTCCGAGGATGGGTCCGATGCAGGTAGATTGAATGCGGAAAAGGGTGGTACGGTCACCGACCGTATAGTCGACGATGACTTGGTCTTCATTGTCGGCGAGCATTTCGCACGATATTTTTAGGTAAACGCAGACGTGCTTGCGAAATTCTTCGTCATCCATAGCAGTCATTTCGGTTTTTTGCCGGCATACCGAAAGTCCAGGTAGAGGAATTTAAAGAATTGGTCTCGCAATCGTACGCCCCACCTAGTCGCCATTGCGGCCCATGTGTATTCGCAACTGATGATTGGCGGGGTTAGCAAAGTTTGAGTGACATAGTCACGAGCATTCACGTCTGCTCTTGGGCCCGGAATATCGCGGTAAAAATCTAGCATATTGGCGGCTGCCCTGGTACGCGGTGAGATCGCCTGCAAGGACTTGCAGCGGGCTTGGTAAGAGTAGCGTCCTCGGTTCGACGAAGCGCTACCTCCTACATAAAAAAATCCTATGATATCGATTGAGGAATCATATTGTTTTTATGACTAGAGTCTTGTTCTAACTTCCTTAAGAGCATGTTTGAAAAGTATCCACGTCATGAGCCTCAAAAACACGCTCTAAGACAACGTTAACCGGGAGAATAGTATGGAACAAAGCTTGAAACGAAGAAACTTTCTGCGCTGGACGGCCTTAGGCATGGGCGCCGCCTTAATGCCGTGGCGAGCGTCCGCAGCGGCGGTATGCACGGCCTCCCCACCACAAACGGCTGGGCCATTTTATCCCGGTGAGTCCAGCTTCTCGGCGATCAACGACTTGACTAGGGTCGCTGGCGCCTCAGCTCAGGCCGTGGGACAAGTGATTCTTATTCGCGGCCAAGTGCGCGACGGAGACTGTCAGTCCCTAAGCGGCGTCAATATTGAAATTTGGCAGGCCTGCGCTTCGGGCCGCTACAACAATGACGGCGACACCAATCCTGCGACCCTAGATATGGGTTTTCGCTACTGGGGTGAGACCACCACCGCGAGCGACGGCAGTTACGAATTTAAAACAATAAAACCTGGTGCGTATCCGGCTGCCGCCGATTGGGACCGGCCGCCACATATTCATTTTCGGGTCAGCCGGCTCGGCTTTCACGAACTCATCACGCAAATGTATTTCAAAGGCGAAACTTTGAATCTCGCCGACAAAATTTTACAACAGGTGCCAAGTCAAATGCGCGCGAGTGTGATCGTCGACTTCAAGGCTCAGAGGGATGGGACCTTGGCGGGGGTGTTTGACCTCACAGTGCTTAAGGTCTAAGGATTTGTACCCTGCTTTTCAACACAGATGCGATAACCGGAGCCGATAACGGCTTCGATCCGCACTCCGCTATTGTCGAGTTTTTTTCGCAGGTTCGAAATATGCACATCGATGGCACGATCGGCGACGGTCACGGATTGCCCCCAGCAGCGATCAAGGATCTCGCCACGCGAAAATATCTTATTCGGAGTTTGGGCGAGAAGGTGAAAAATACGAAACTCGAGCGAAGTCAAATCGATGGATTCGCGGCTGCCACCCTTGAACAGGCGTTGCTCTTCAGAGTTGCACACCAGCGGGCCAATGCGCAGATTGATACGTTCGTCGGCGCCGGTCGCGAGCTTGCGCAGCTTTGAGTCGATGCGCAGTTTCAATTCTTTGGGATCAAAGGGCTTGATGATAAAATCCTCGGCGCCCAGTGAAAACGCGCTCACCTTACTGGCGAAATCCAGCTTTCCGGTGAGGAAAATAACCGGTATACCGCGCAGGCGATCGAAAAAATTGGCGTAGACCTCAAGCCCGGTGCCGTCGGGGAGTTCGATGTCGAGCAGGACCAGTGCATACTGCTCGCGGCTGATAAATTCCGAGGCTTGTTTGGTGGTGGTCGCGAAGGTGAGTTGGTAGCCCCGCAGCGCGGCTTCCAAAATCATCAACACATCGGGTGCGTCTTCGACACACAAGATTCTTTGCATGCTCCCATCATATGCAAAGGCACGCAAAATTTCAGCAAAACTTACTGGACCTCGACCTTGCTAGAGTGCGGTTTGCGGTCGCACAATATTATTTATGCGCAATCGCTTAAGAAGTCTTTTGCCGGTGCTTGCTGGGGCGACCTTACTCGCCATGACTTTGGTTTTATGGCAGGCCTTTTTGGGCTATGACGGCAAACGCATTTTGGAGGGCAGCCACGCGCAGGCGGTTTCAGTGCGCAAGCAAATCGGTTTGGCACTGGATTCGCGTATTACTAGCCTTGAGCAAATGGCAGCGCGTATATCGTTTAATAACAGTGCCGTGGCGGAAAGCGAGTGGCGCGACGATGCCATCCAGTTTCGTGCCATTTTTCCGGATTTTCTGGGCATCGGCGTGCAAAATGTGGATTACATTTCAATATGGTCGGAGGCGGGGGAAAATAACAAACTCTTTCACCCTTACGATAATAAAGAAGATCCGATGCGCAAGATGATTTTTGACACCGCGCGCGCCGGTCATAAGCCTGTGGTCTCGCAGATTCTGGAGCTGCGCCTGGGTGGCAGGGGTTTCCTTATTGTGATTCCGATTTATCGCCTCGGTGAGTTTAAGGGCTTTGTCAACGCCAGCATGCGCGCCAAGGATTTTTTTACGAATGTGGTGGAAGCACCAGGTTACGAGCTGCACATTTCGGAAAGTGGTAAAGATGTGTTCAACTCGGTATCAAGCCCCGCGGATCTTGACCGCAAATGGGGTGCGTCGGTGGTCTTTTCCCACGGACTTTCGGATTGGACCGTGCGCGCGGTTCCCACAGTGGAAACTCTGCGCCGCGAGGAATCGCTGCTTCCTACCACCGCGCTTCTGTTTGGACTGACTATTTCTTTGCTGTTTGCGGCTTTGATTGAGCTATTGCTGCGCATGGAGGATCAGTCCAAAGAACTTGAGCGAAGAGTGCTCGCACGCACTAAGGAACTAACGGACGCGCTCAGTTCGTTGCGGGTATCAGAGAACCGCCTCAACGCGATCATTGACCAGAGTCCGTTTGCCACACTGGTTTTTACCAGTGACGGCGTGATCACGCGCGTGAATCAGGCTTGGTTCGAGCTGTGGGACATCAGTCCCGGCGAGTTCCAGCAGCTGCGCGCCTACAAAATTCTCGAGAATCCCCTGCTGACCGAGTTGGGCATCCGCGAATTTGTCATTCGCGCCATTGCCGGCGAGCGAGTCGCGGTGCCGATGGCTTTCTATGATCCGGGTAAGACCGGCAGACCCGGCAAACCGCGCTGGGTAGAAGCTTATCTTTCACCGATTCGGGCGAGCAGCGGCGAAATCCAAGAAATCGCACTGAGTTTTAAAGATGTCACCAGCCAAATCGAGAGCTCCGAGCTTGAGGTGCGCGAGCGCGCAGCACTCGAGTCGTCTCGTCTCAAATCTGAGTTTTTGGCGAATATGAGCCATGAGATCCGCACGCCCATTAACGGCATTGTCGGCATGACCCGTCTGCTTGGCGACACGGACATGTCGGATAAACAAAGTAAGTTTGTGTCGGCGATCGCAAGATCTGCGAATCTGTTGCGCGTCTTGGTCAATGACATCTTGGACCTGTCCAAAATCGAGGCCGGAAAACTTGAGCTCGAGCTATTGCCGTTTCACCTCGACGAGCTGGTGCGTGATATGTGTGAGTGTTTCGCGCCTTTCGCCGAAGCGCGCGGGTTGGAATTCGTGGTGCTTTACGAGGCCGACAAAGAGGACAGTTTTCTTGGCGATTCCAGTCGCCTCCGGCAAATATTAAACAACCTTATTGCCAATGCGATCAAGTTCACCGACAGCGGCAAAGTCGTTTTCGCGGTGACCACCCGCAGGACCAGCGAGTGGATAGAGACCGAGTTCGTGGTGAAGGATACAGGGATTGGCATCTCACCCGCGGTCAGCGCCCGACTGTTTAAAAATTTCACCCAAGGCGATTCTTCGACGGCCCGCAAGTTTGGTGGCACAGGGCTGGGACTGGCTATTTGTAAGAGGCTATCGGATCTAATGAACGGCTCGATCGAGCTTGAAAGCCACGAAGGCCAGGGCTCGACCTTTTGTTTCCGGGTCAAGCTGCGGCCACTGGCGTCCGCATTGCCGCAGCTTGCGGTTGAGTCTACACTGGCGAATCAGTCGGCGCGCAAGAAAATGCGCGTGTTGGTGGTAGAAGACAATTCTATCAATCAGGAAATCACCGTGCGCATGTTGCTCAAAGCGGGTTATCAGGTTGAGGCCGCCGCCAATGGTATCGAGGCCCTGGTGGCGTTGCAAGACAGGACTTTCGACCTGGTATTGATGGACTGCCAGATGCCGGAGATGGACGGCCTAACAGCGGCGCGAAAAATGCGCGAGCGGGATTTGACCATGCCGGTTTTGGCGCTGACCGCGAGCGCATTGAATTCGGAGCTGGAGAAGTGCCTGAATGCGGGCATGAACGATTGTATAATCAAACCTATTTATGAGCAGAGTTTTCTACGCAGTGTGGATCATTGGCTGAAGATTCCGGTGGTGACGAGCGAAGCCAATCCGGCGGTCGAAACTGCGAGCGGCGGCAGTGTGGATTTTTCCGTGTTGCGGCGCTTGGAATTCTTAGAAGAAGGCGGCGGGGACGGCCTGATCCTGCGCTTGATTCGCCTTTATATTGAAAGATCTCCATCCGATTTGGCCGAATTGCGCCAGAGCGCTCAGCAAGCGGGAACGTCGCTTATCAAATGTGCGCACATGCTCAAGTCCAGCAGTCTGAATATCGGTGCCCGTCGAGTTTCCATTCTGCTGCAAACCATTGAAGACGGGGCTTATGAACAAAACGAACTCTCATCTCTAATTGAGGCGGTTGAAGGCGAGACCCAGAACGTACGCCGTGAACTCTTACAGTTTGTCAATCGCGACCCAAGGCTAAAGGTCAGCGACATGTATTCAAATCGAGACAGCGTAATTGCACCGAGTTAAGAGATCTTAATTCCAGTTAAATTGTGTTCAAACACCGGCGTCCGATCATTAGCTATCAGGCGGCGATTCCAATTGCGCGCTTGAGAACTTGCGAAGGGATGAGCATGAATGACAGTCGCCGAATTGCCAAATTTTTGCGCCAGAACCGGCTCAATGTCGGACTATCACAAGGCGATGTCGCACGCGGGCTAGGTTACTCGACTTCGCAATTTGTGAGTATGTGGGAGCGTGGATGCGCGTTGCCCTCGGTACAAACTGTGAGTCGGCTGGTCGACATTCTGAATTTGAATGTGCAGCAAGTGACTCGGCTCTATCTGCTCGATTCCAGAGAATCGCTCGAGGAAGCATTTAAGAAGGATCCCGAACTATGAAAGAATTTTCCGCGGCCGGCAGTGGTTTGCCATGCCCACCGGCCGCTTTAAAAAAATCCGATCCACAGAATGAAATCCGCTCTTACATTGATCGCTTGTGGCCCTTGCCCCGAAGCATCACCGGCAACGGTTTGCGCGATTCCCTGACGATAATGCAGGAGTTAATTCCCCTCGAGCTGCATGAGGTGAAGACCGGCACCAAGATTTTCGATTGGACGGTGCCCAGTGAGTGGAATATCATTGATGCTTACATTTTAGATCCCGATGGTGTTAAGATCGTGGACTTTCACGCCAGCAACCTGCATGTTGTGAGCTATTCTATCGCGGTGAATCGCGCTATGGAGCTTGCAGAATTAGACACCTATCTGCACTCGCTGCCTGAGCAGCCCGACGCCATTCCCTACGTGACAAGCTACTATCAAAAGCGCTGGGGCTTTTGTTTGAGCCACAAACAGCGCAGGAGCCTTAAGAAAGGCACTTACCGTGTGGTCATTGATTCCACCTTGTGCGATGGATCGCTCACCTATGGTGACGCCTATTTGCCAAGTACCGAGGGCGAGAACCGCGAGATTTTAATCTCATCCTATCTTTGCCATCCCTCGATGGCGAACAATGAGCTGACGGGACCACTGTGTGCCGCTTTCCTATTTCGAAAGTTGGCGGCGCAGAGCCAGCGCCGCTTCAATTACCGCTTTTTTATCGGGCCCGAAACCATCGGCGCGCTGGCTTATCTGAGTCAACACGGTGATCACCTGAAACAATTTTGTCACGCGGGTTTGGTGGTAACTTGTTGTGGAAGCGAGCATGACTTTACTTATAAACGCAGCCGCCGCGGCACCAGCATCGTCGACCGCTGTGTGCGCAATTCGCTCGGTGAGCTGGCGGCGATTTCTAAACGACCATTTACCATAGTGGATTTCGCGCCCGAGGGCTCTGATGAACGGCAATACTGCAGTCCCGGGTTTAACCTGCCCATCGGCTCACTGATGCGTGCGATGTACGGCACCTACCCTGAGTATCACACGTCGCTCGACAATCGCAGTTTCGTGTCGCCTGCGGCTATGTTAGAAACTGTCGAAGTTTATCACAAGTGTATTCAAGCCATTGAGATGAACCGCATGTATTTAAATTTGCAGCCATATGGTGAACCCAATCTAGGCTCGCGCGGACTTTATCCGCTGCTAGGAAATGTCAAGAGCCGCTCGGATCAATTGCGGATGATGATGTTCATTTTAAATTACAGTGACGGTAATTACGATTTATGCGAGATCGCCGAGAAAGCCGGCGGTAGTCTGACTGAAGCCTACTCCATTGCTGAAACACTGCGGGAGAAAGGACTGTTGAAACTGATACCCCATCCGCCCGCCGACGAAAAGCGTTACGGAGATTAGGCGATG
>JANXMF010000073.1 GCA_025354795.1 Pseudobdellovibrionaceae bacterium | reverse complement strand
CCCTCACATTGGATCGCAAAACTCCGTTTATGGGCATTGATTTGATCGATCCGATTAGTCTCTCCTACCCCTGGGTTTTGCCCTGCGATGGAGGTTACAATATGTGGTATGGTTCGACTTCCAGCTGGGATGCCGGGAATGATGAAATGCTCCATGTTCTGAATCACGCATTTTCACCCAATGGGGAGCAGTGGACGCGCTTGGGTCTGGCCGTTCCTTATGAATTGGGGCGGGCGCAAGCGTTTTCACGGCCGACGGTTTTGGCGAATCCCAACGGCGGTTATGAAATGTGGTTTTCTTACCGGGGTGGAAGCGGAGAGCGGTACAGGATCGGCTATGCGACAAATAAAGACGGCCAGCATTGGGACTTGGCCTTGCAAGATGCTGGAATCGATGTCTCTAGCTTTGGCTGGGACTCTGACATGATTGAATACCCGTTTGTTTTCAAACATAAACAAGAAAAATTTATGCTTTATAACGGCAATGGTTACGGCCGATCGGGTTTTGGACTCGCGGTGCAAGAGGACCGGCCCTAGCCACGATAGCGAGACTTCATCGAGGGCGTGGCATATGACACTAGGCAGCAGCTTCAAGCTCCTAAAATTTAGAGCCACCAAATAGAAGGCCCGGCGACGAACCCTTTACTTGCAACAACCCATCGAATGCGATTAGTTACTTAAATCAGGGAGGGCGAACATCGATGCAACTAAGTATTCCCCGAGGCATAGTTTATCACCTCGTGTTGCAAGATATCGTTTATCTAATACGGGCGTTTTTTTCTCCGCTGACCAACCAAGCCAAGATTTTAAAATTTGAGAAAAAATTTGCGGAATACATGGGCGTTAAACATTGCCTTGCGTTTCCCTTTGCCCGCACTGCTATCTATTATTCCTTGAAAGCCAAAGATCTGCCTAAAGGCTCGCAAATCATCATGCCGCCTATAACTATTAAACAAATTCTCGACGTAGTGATCGCCTGTGGACTCGAGCCCGTCTTTGTCGACATTAACCCGGAGACCCTGTGTTTCGACAGCGACAAACTAAAGGCTGCACTGGGACCTAAGACCAAAGCCATTCTACTTACCTATCTTTTTGGAATGGTGCCCGATCTTGGAGAACTGATCTCACTGTGTAAGGAGCGCGACCTATTTGTTCTCGAAGATTTTTCTCAGTGTTTGAACGGAAAATTTGCGGACCGAAAAGTGGGGAGCTTTGGTGATGTGGGTATTTACAGCTCTTCATCGATTAAGACGTTAGATACCTACGGCGGTGGCCTCTTAGTTTGCCATAACGATTTGCTTTACGAGCGACTCAAGGAATTTAAGGAATCCCTGCCGCGACCGTCACGAACCGCTTTGATTTTAAAAATATGGACGGATTTATGCCGCAACGTTGCCACCAATCGAATTGTGTTCCACGTTGTTACTTTTCCTTTCCTGCGCTTGGCAGTTAAGTTAAATCCCGAGCGGGTGATAAAGCATGTGGGACACCGGAGTACCCAGATGCTGGCTTCGCTTCCTGAGGCTTGGTTTGAGCAGTACACTTCCTTGCAAGCTGAATTGGGGTTGACTCTGCTTCCACAAGTGGAGGAAGGCGACTCTGTTCGAGCGAAGAACGTTCAAACCATCAAGTCTTGGTCGACCGACACCGGATTCAGATTTCCAAAAGGCGCGTTGAAGTCTGAAAATGTCTACTGGCAATTTGTGGCTTACTGCGAGAATCCGCTAGTCATGCAAAAATATCTCCAGTCCAAAAGAATAGACTCCTCAACAACCAGTCTGGTTTATATTTCAAATTTACCTAGCTATCCCTATCAGGGCCTTACGCCAAACGCTGAAACTCTTCATTCCAACGGCATGTTTATTCCCGCTTATCCGGGCCTTAGCCAGGTGGAGATTCGTCATATTGCTACCGTTTTGAATCAAAGCAAAACTGAACTTCAATTATGAAAATAGTGATCGTTGGTTCCGGGCTGGCGGCTCTTTCTGCGGCGCGAGCTCTGGTCAATCGCGGTATTAAACCGGTTCTTTGGGACGTCGGTAGGGCCGAGGATGAAGAGAAGGCTTTCCTAGTTAAAGAGATGGCGCTGCAAAAGCCCGACGAGTGGGCCGCTTTGTCAAAATCTAGACTTTTTGTAAACTCCACCGTAACAGGGAAAACTATTCCGAGAAAACTGGCCTTTGGATCGGATTATTTTTATGGTGCTTCAACCGCTTTCGCTAAGGTGGAACACGACGGATCGATTCCTCCTTTCTCCTACGCAACGGGCGGCTTCAGCGTGGGATGGGGAGCTTCGGTTCTGCCCCCGGACGATTCAGACATTGGAGATTGGCCCATAAAAACCTCAGACCTGGCCCCCTATTACATCCAAGTTCTAAGTCAACTTCCGTACTCAGCCGGCGAGGACGGACTGTCGAAAAAATTCCCACTTTACTCGCAATGCGCGGCTCCACTGGAGTTAGCCGCCGGCAATAAACAATTGATGGATGACTTGAAGGCGGGTTCTGGCAGTTATCTTTTTGGACAAGCTAGACTCTTG
Organism: Pseudobdellovibrionaceae bacterium; assembly: GCA_025354795.1. Taxonomy (GTDB): domain Bacteria; phylum Bdellovibrionota; class Bdellovibrionia; order Bdellovibrionales; family UBA1609; genus JALHOQ01. The sequence continues at coordinate 5,300 of JANXMF010000073.1, read as the reverse complement.
ACCCGAGCGCACACTGAAAATGGGCTGAGCGGTTGTCAATATTGCGGCCAGTGCATGAGCGGATGTGTTTATGACAGTATTTATAAATCATCGCAAACGCTCGACGCTCTTTTGCGGCAGAACAAGATCGAATACAAAAGAGGAATTTTCGTCGATTCATTGCGTGAGCGTGATGGCCGGGTCGAGGTATCTGTCCTCGAAGCCGGCGCGAATCCCGCCACTTATACCTTTGACCGGGTTGTTATAGCCGCGGGCGCGGTCAACAGTACTAGGATTATGCTTAAGTCAAAAAGCCTTTATGGCCAAAACATTCCACTTTTGGCCACCAATGGATTCGTGGTGCCGATGTTACGGCTCCGGCGTCTCAAAGGCGGTTGGCCAAATATAAACACCCAGCCGGCAATATTTTTGGAATACAAAGCGGATCAATTGTCGAACCATTGGATTCATTCGCAGCTTTCCATTCCCAATGACCTGGTGTACGCACTTTTCGGAGTGCGGGAAAACAAGAAAGATCTAACTTCGCGGCTTAAGCGCAGGATGCTTGAACATATTGTGATTGCAAATTGCAATTTGCATTCTGACCATTCCAACCGTTACTCACTTGCTTTGAAGAAAGAGGGCGGGCACACGGTTTTGCATTCCACTCTCCAAGCGTTGGCGACCACCGCTAAGGCCCATAAGGTGGCCAAAGATAAATTGGCGACGATTGGCCGAATGCTAGGATGGTACATGTTAAAATCAAAGGCTCAACATTCTTTTAAGGGCGGCGGATTTCATGTCGGGGGAACAATGCCTATGCGGTTTCATCCCGAATCCGAATTGGATACCGATCTGCTGGGTTGTCCGAAAGGTTTAACGCGAGTTCATATTGTGGATAGCAGTATCCTACCCTCGCTACCGGGAACAACGATTGGCCTGGTAGCGATGGCCAATGCTTACCGAATCGCCACTCAATTAGATTTAGTTTAGTTAGAAGAGGGCTTTGGTGGCGGGTTGAGCTAAGGCAACTGGCGCGATTTTTATTAATTTTTCAATGTATGGCTTAATAAAATGAGACACCACATAAGCTCCGCCGCTGTCTGAGAGATGGTTGGTGTCACTATAAATCAATGCTCCTGAATCCGAATAGATCACGCAGCGATTTTTATTACAGAGCTCCTTTCCAAGATCCACCAAATGTACGCGCGACAATGAATTGGTGGAGGCCTGCAGAGCTTCCATAACAATGGACTGATAGGTCATCTGGCTTTCTGCATCCACCACCGTGCAGGATTGTGCAAACCGGGAAAGATACTTCGGCCGCATAAGGCAGTCGCCAATATTTTTTACGGGTAGCGGAACTTGTCCGAGAACTAACGTGTTTATATTTCTTCGGTTTAACTCCGCCAGGAATTCACGCAGCCCCGTCTGAACCGCTTGGCGGGAACTCTCGACCTCTTTTGAGGTATTTTCGCCGAACATAAAGCGGTTCGGAAGAACGCCTGGATAGTCGGGAATCTCCTCTTTAAAAGGAGCATCCCACCGTGCGGAAAGAATGACTAGTTTTGGCGGTTTCTTAAGCAAGCGCTGGTAAAGGCCATCGAAAATAGCGAATTTCTCTCCCATGACCAACGATGTGCCATTGGGAATCGGTAGGGATCCGCCATGAGTCAGTATTAAACCAGAAAGTTTCATTTCGGATAAGGTGCGATCAAAGCCCGGCATGTATTGATTCATGTGGCTGTCGCCCAATAGGACTATGTCAGGTTGGGGTTTGTTTAGTCCGATGCCGCAATCCTCTTTCCAATTCGCCGACTGATAGCGGAAGCTGCAACGGTGCAATTTCTGGTCGATTCCATGCTCGCTGATTCGGGTGGCATCAATTCGGAAAGGGAGGCCGTTGGTAGAGAGGATCCAGAGTGACAACCCAACCGATAAAATGGCACCGATGCCTGCCGTGAGGCGCCGAAAGAGCGGTGAGCTAAATTTATTTAGACGAAACGGATTTTCAATAAAAATTTTCAATAACGAAGCCACAAGGAGAGTAACAAAAAACAACGCGAGCACCTCCATTGCATTGAGCGACGGGACTTCCAAAAATTTCAAATCTTTATAAAAAACAATTAGCGGCCAGTGCACGAGATAGATAGCGAAGGAAATCTTGCCGATATAGCTTGCCAAGCGATTAGTCAAAATTGGCCACACCCAGGATCCCCGCGCAAATACAATTATTAAGATAGTCGCCACAGACGGAATGAGCGCATTCAGGCCGGGATATGTTGACTTGGAAGACAGAGAAACAATGGAAAAAATCCAGCCGGCCAAAGCCGCAAGACTCATTAGATTGCAGAGATTTCTACCATCGACTTTTAGGTTCGCTAGCGTCCTTTGCTGTGGACAATAGAGGAGCGCGAGGAGGCCTCCCAAACTAAATTCCCAGGTTCGATAGGGCATCAAATAAAATGCGCCAAAACGGCCCTTAAGTAGATTGTATTCACTGGTTGCAAATGACAAGACTCCGATCACAACAAGAATTTTTGTCAATGTAGATTTGTTTTTTCCGAATTTAGAATAAGTAAACCAAAGTAAAAGTGGCCACACCAAATAGAATTGCTCCTCGACCGATAACGACCAAAAATGCAGCAATGGCTTGGTGGCACTACTTTGATCCCAATAGCCGGCCTGGCGAAAGAAATAAATATTAACTACGGAAGCGATTGCTAGTCCTGCAGATTTAGCCAAGGCAATCAATGGCTCAATTGGCAAAAACACAATGCCCACAAGCAAAACGCAAAGAACAGTGGCTAGGATCGCGGGAAAAAGTCGGAAAAAACGTCGCTTATAGAAATCAAAAAGAGAAAAGGTACCTTGCTCAAGCTGCTCAATGATTTTTAGCGAGATGAGATATCCCGACAGGACAAAAAATATATCGACGCCAATGAAGCCGCCGCTAAAAACATTCAAGCCCAAATGGTAAAATAAGACAGCCAAAACAGCGAGGGCGCGAATACCATCCAGTTCAGGAAAGTAGGAGGTCTCTTTATGCTTTATCTCGCTAGTTCTTCTCACGCTCACACCGCAAAAAATCCACGAACCGCAGCACAAACCCGTTCGACCTCATCGGTCCCAATGCCGGTGAACAGCGGCAAGCGCAACAGCCGCTCGCTCTCACGCGTCGTCCACTTGTCCTCACCATGCAAACGGCCAAACTTCTGGCCGGCGACGCTAGAATGCAGCGGCACATAGTGAAACGAAGCCATGATCTTGCGTGCGCGCAAATAAACCAAGAGTCGCGTGCGCGTTTCAAGATCCTTCACTTTAATATAAAAACAGTGAGCGTTCTGCTGGCAATGCTCAGGTACAAACGGCAACTCGAGTCGTTCCCGTGCGGCAAGCGCCTGCAACTGGGCATAGTAATTATGCCAAGCCGTGAGCCGTAGAGTCGTAATCTGTTCCGCGCACCCCAATTGGCCCAGCAAAAAAGCCGCATTGAGTTCGCTGGGCGAATAGGAAGAGCCAAGGTCTACCCACGAATATTTATCCACTTGACCGCGAAAGAACTGAGCGCGATCGGTGCCTTTCTCGCGCATAATTTCGGCTCTCGCGTTGAATCGATCGTCCCAAGTGATCAGCGCACCGCCTTCGCCGCAGGTGAGGTTCTTGGTGTCGTGAAAACTAAAACATCCGAGCGGCGCGATAGTTCCTAAAAAACGACCGCGGTATTTCGCCATGATTCCATGCGCGGCATCTTCGATCACCACAATAGATCGGCTCCGCGCCACATCCATGATGGCGTCCATTTCACAGCCGACACCGGCGTAATGCATCGGCAGGATCGCGCGGGTCTGTGCGGTCACGGCCTCGGCCACCTGATTTTCATCCAAATTGAGCGTGTCAGGCCGAATATCGACAAAAATTAAACGGGCGCCCCGTAATGCAAAGGCGGTGGCGGTGGAGGAGAATGTAAACGAGGAAAGTATGACCTCGTCGCCTTCTTGAATACCGACCAACAGCGCGGCGAGTTCGAGGGCATGGGTTCCGGAGGTAGTGAGTAGGGCATGGGGAGTGGCCAAATGGGTTTTGAACCACGAGTGACACTCGCTGGTAAAGCGGTTGTTGCCCGCGAGCTGCGTGGAAGCGATGGCGGCCGCCACGTAGTTGGATTCCTGACCTCCAAGCCAAGGCTTGGTAAACGGAATTACGCTCTGAAGGTATTCAGTTTCGACTTGAGTCAAATTGTACTTTCATTCAAAGTCTTTAGGTTATAATACACTTGGTTATGAGTCAGGGTAAGCATTTTGTCTATGGCAAAGAGGAGTTCGTGGCGGCCACAATTAACGTGCCGCACCATGAAAGCGTGGCCCATGCCTAAGAAGACTGTTGGCATCGTTCAGAGTTGTTATATTCCTTGGCGGGGATTTTTTGATCTCGTCAGCAAATGTGACGAGTTTATACTATATGATGATATGCAATTCACCAAGCGCGATTGGCGTAATCGTAATCAGCTCAAGACCGCCCAAGGTTTGCAGTGGCTAACCATTCCCGTGAATACCAAGGGACGCTATCTTCAGAAAATCTGCGATACGACAGTGCAAGAGTCAAAATGGGCCCAAGATCATTGGCGCGCGTTCGTTATGAATTATTCGCGTGCGGCCCAGTTCGAAAAGTACAAAGATTTTGTTGCCGGACTTTATGAGACTGCGGGAAAAAAGACCCGCCTCAGTGAGGTCAATTTTTTATTTCTTGCGGGGATCTGTGAACTGCTCAAAATTCCGACGAAGCTGAGTTGGTCCACGGACTATGAGTTGCAAGAGGGCAAAACCGAGCGGCTGATGGAGCTCTGCCGTTCCGCGCGCGGTACGGAGTATGTTTCGGGACCTTCGGCAGCGAACTACATTGACACTCAGGTGTTCGAGCGCGCGGGCATTGATTTATGCTATATTGATTATTCCCATTATCCGCTCTATCCGCAACTGCATGGTGAATTCACCGGTACCGTCACCATTCTCGATAGTATTTTTAATCAGGGCGCCGAAGCCACGCGCGCCAGTTTGATCGCGCCCTTAAATCGGGCCGCTCCTGTTCAGTCCTTTGCAGCACAGGCCGAAGGTTAAGCTAAACTAAATAATAGGTATCCAACTGATGGCGCCGGACGATATTGGGTTATTCAGATCTCACCTAGGGTGTAGAAATTAGCCCGTTTTGCGCATGGCTAGATTCCCGGCTTTCAGCACCTGAACTTGCGATGCATAATCCGCACTGGTGGCGCAAGGTACTCCGATAGCGGGCGCATTCGGCGGTACCAATTCCAGGGACAT
>JANXMF010000243.1 GCA_025354795.1 Pseudobdellovibrionaceae bacterium | reverse complement strand
TTCCCGGCTTTCAGCACCTGAACTTGCGATGCATAATCCGCACTGGTGGCGCAAGGTACTCCGATAGCGGGCGCATTCGGCGGTACCAATTCCAGGGACATACGCTCCCAGCGCTGGGGAGCGGATTTCTACACCCTAGTTTGCGTCTATCCGGCTCCGGCGGGAACAATGCCATTGATTTTAACCCATCCACAGGTTTCGGCGATTTGGGTAAGAGCCTTGGAAGCTTGCGCAAAAGTCCAACCCTTCTTGACCTTTGCCAGGGAGGCGGACAGGTCGCTCAAGCTATGATGATCACGAGCGCCTCTCAGCATCGAGAAAATAATCTGACGGATATTCGGATTAGTTTTCACCAGCGGCTCTTCGCAATTTCCGTTGCTGAGTTCGTCAGCTGCAACATAGCGAGCGATTTCTTCAGGCAAAGCGTCGGTTCCCATAGCCAGGTCGGCGGCTGTAACCACCGGGCAGCTACCTGGGCTCTGAGAATTCGGTGTAGTCGGAGGAGCTGGTTTAAACGGACTGGCGGGAGGAGCCGGGGCATTTCTAGTTATAATACCGTCCAGTATAGGGGTGGAAGTTGGTGACTTCAGTGTGAAGGGCGCGGAACCGCGAGGACCTTCTCCAACACGTCCTGGTTCAGAGCGTGGTGGTTCGGCGACACGTCCTTCTGCGACTCCAGCTCCGTAAGCGGAAAGGGAGAGCATGAACGCTACACTCAATAAACCAAATTTAGTAGCTGTGCGATTAATTCCGGTAGCTGTGCGGTTCATTGTATTACCCTCCAATGAATGAAATAATTGACCTTTAATCCTACAATGTGACATCGTCTTAAACTCCTTCTAACTTAGCAAGTCCTATGCCATTGCCGCTCCTAACCTTTACCGCATATGAGCCTTGGGAAAGCGGAAAATTGGCACTAGAAACACTAACTCAGGCGCAAAACGTCGTTCCATCTTTCCCTTAGTTCCTAACCCAAGAACGTTCATTGGAGAATAGACCTTGTAAAATGAACCCTGAAAACTAAGGCCTTTGGAAATATTTCTAAGGCCCCTACTCAGTCGCCAATGGATCGAACCATCCGGCTGGCGGCATCGAGGCCGGACGAGCTGGTGGAATCGGTGCCAGCAGGTCTTCTTCTGCGTCAGCCCTGACTCTTACAGGATTCATTTCTGCGAGAACCTTAAGGTAGTTCAAGCTCTCAACCATCAGTAAGTCGATATGGTACAGCAGTCGCCGAGCCACGAAAGCTTCGTGAGTGTCTGGAACGGCAGGCGCTGGGGTTGGGGACGGTGTGGGTGGCTGAGGCGGTGGAGGAAGAGTGAGTGCTGCTAAAGTGTTGTAGGAGAGGCTCATGGCGTTCAGAGGCACTCTGATATCGCCGCGTTTGAGGGGTTCCACAATCGAAAGTTTGCGACCAAACTGACTAAAAGCGTGGAGCATACTTTTGCCGGCCTCGAGAACCTTTTGACCATCGTCGCCCGGATGGGTGGACTTGTAGAGATCAACGAGCATCGCCGTGTAAAGTCGCATCTCATCCCCAATCGAAGCAATGATTCCAAAGGCAAGGTGACGAGTGCCGTTGGCCGCACAGGCCTTGGCGGATAGCGGCGCGAGTTGCTTCAGGTAAGGCGCAAATTCAGGGTGAGTAGTGCCAGGATCACAGTAGTAATAGTCGGGATTGGCGAGGGCCGGTCGGTAAGTGGAATTCAGCATTTCGGCGTATTCCGTGTAGAGCTGGTTTTCTCTTTCCAGAACCTGAGGCGTCACTGTGCTATTCCACCACTTCGCAAGCTGATTGGTATCTTTGGTGAGCACGGACGCCCGAACGTTGTTCTTAATGTATTCGAACAGGTTTTTATAGTTCCGTTGGCGCATACGCGTACCTATAGTCTCAAAGCTAATAGACATAATCGGATAGATAGAACTGAGCTGGGAAGACTCGGGCACCATCATTAGGCCATTGCAGAAAGTGTCGCGGGTTCCCTCGAGTGGGTTGGTGATCCGCGGAGGATAGAATTTAAGTGAGACACCGGGGCGATGGTCAATCAAGGTGGTGGGATTCGTCGGCCCAAGAGGTAGCCAATCGCTAAGGAATTGTCCTGCCCTGTCCAGTAAAGTTTTCGAGGGGCCGTAGCCTTCAACTTCCGGACCACAGGCCATGCTGGCCACGATAAATTCATAGAAGTTAGACGTCTGTACTTGCGACCATGTGTTCGCAAAACTCTTCGCAAACAGCGGATCTCCCTGCACGACGTAGGCGGGCGCGCCTGAGTCTCCAGGATAGACGTGGCCTGGAGTGTGTTCATCGGCCAGGTTTTGAATCATGGTTGCATTAAATCCGCGCGCATCCGCGATAGTAAGACCGGGATTCTGCAATTCATACTGAATGCGCTCGGCGAATTTGACGTAGGCTTCACCAGCGGCATCAAGGATTTCGTGATACTCGCCCACTCGTTTGATCCATTTGCGATGAGCCGAATAGGTCGGAACGAATTTTAACTGGCGCCACTTGCTTTGCATAGTGGCGTAGCGTTCCATTGTGCCTGCGAAATCCACGGGAGTGCCGCAACTGAAGTTGCCTGAAACTCCAGAAGAGGGATCAAAGATTTCGCAAATTTTATGGACGTCTTCAGCGGGGAAATCAACCCAAGATCTTTTCTTAATATCCGCCCAAACCTTGTACAGCCTGGATTCACTTTCGGGAATCGTGGCGCCGTAGGGGCTGCTGCTGAGGTTGTGCCCAGCAAGTAAGTACTCGTGCATCCACTGGTCAACCTTTAAGCCCTTTTGCGCGGTCAAATATGCGCCTACAAAAAGTCCCGTAGACACGAGCATGGTGGCCCATCCGCCTCTGAAGCCTATTCTGACCGCCATGGCGCGAATGGCTGCGGATAGACCGGTGACCCACATGAAGCCTTCTGCGCCGACATAAATTCCACTGGCCAAAATTGCCGTGGCAAAGGATGGCAAGAAGTTGGCGGTGACTTCTTCCATTAAAAATTTGTCATAAGCACGGTCGCACGAGGCCATGTCGCGATTCTGACTTGAGATGATATGGGTATGAAGACCAACACAGCGCATGACGTCTGGGTCTGCGGCATAAGTCATCACGCCTTGAGCCAGGGTTCCCGCCAACATTGAAGCGACAAACCACGGTAACGAACGGATGATCGCTTTGCCACTGGTGAAGGCTCCTACTTTTCTAAGAAACGGTGTGGCCGCAGCCATGAAACCAATCAACATCATCCAGCCGACGGGATCGGTGAGGGAGGCTGCGTAGTTTTCAAGGGCAACGGGGTCATTGGGGTTGTCGATCATAATGGTGATCGCGGCGACCACCCCCATTGCGATAAAAAAGGAGATCGAGTTCGAGGCGACTTGACCGCCTTGAACGACGGTTTTTTGGCGGATCGCCCCAAGGTCTATTTTGCCTCCACCTGTGTACCTTCGGACAACTTCGGCGACCGTACCGGACTTCTGGCCATCCCAATCTAAGGTCTTCTGTAAATTTGAGGGACGATATCGTTGGATCTCAACCAGCTTATCGAGCAGATCCTGTTGCAGCCCATCATTGGTCCATTTGACTGTGCCATCGGCCTGAATATGGCCGTAAAGGATTCGCGATTTTTTGCCGTCAGCAGGGGCGCTAAAGGACCACACGCGGAGATATCCGTCGGCGGTTCGATCGACCTCCGCCGAATTGTGAGGTGACGGTTCATAATACACTTGTGGGTGATCAGTGGAGACCCCACCCGGATAGAGATCGCCTGGCTTGGGATCGCTAGAGGCCCCTGTCGGAGGTTTACCCGGCCCGTTATTGGTTGGCGGTGCCGCAGTGGCTATGGACGTAGTCCATATGCACATTGCCATCAGCAAGTTAAGATATTTGCGAAACTCACGCTTTTTCATTCACCAGTTACGTAGCAATCCTTATGCCGGGTGGACGCCTGAGAGTGTCACCAGGCCTGCCTAACGATTAGACAGTGATTGCTGAGCCATTCGAGCGCTTTAGAGCGGCACTCTGAGCGGATGAATTATAGATAGTGGGTTTTTGCTACTGGCGAAAATAACGCTTTTTGCCGAAAATTGCAAATTTTGCTCCGGTCATAGGCTTAGTTACACGCCATTTGCCACACGCCACCGCCAACTTCGTCTCTCAATTTTCAATCTGATGGAGCTTCGAAAAATCAATTACACGCACACCCTCATCGAGGTGAATCATGTCCACGAATTTACGGGCTCGGACGACGTGCGCGCCGGAATAAGTTTTGCTGGCTGTGATCGTTTGCGCCATGTCTTGGTCTATGCCCACGAAAGTGACGATCAGGTCCCAGCCCTTCTCATGAAATTCTTCGGGATTCACTCCCCACAATGGACTTTGTTCAGTGATCGGGTGAATCAGCGTCCACGACAGCGCAAACACCGGCGTCTCATGGCGCACGAGTGCGAGGTCGAAGATTCGGCGCAGGCGTTCGCCTTCGCTGGAGACTTCATCGCGCAGCAAATGCAATTTGGCTTTGCCTTCGAATACGCGGTTGGTGCGCATATTTCCTAAGCGCAGAGTGAGAATCGGCTGGCCGTTTTGAGCGGTGTAAAGTGCATGATTGGAAAACACGATGCGGGCCGAGGGCCGCGCGAACTTGGCAAACACCAGACCGGTGAGGACGGCGTTGAAAAACATGCCAGTGGCGGATTCCACGGTGACGAGTGCGTGTGCGGTGGCCGTTAGCGGATAAAAATATCCATAGCCGATAGTGGAAAGTGTCTGCACGCTAAACGCGAAGCAAGAGAAAAAGTCGTGGTTCCCGGCATTGGCAATCGAATGGGGGAACGCCGCGTAAAGAGCGGCGAACAAGGTGTTGATGCCAAGGAAAACTAAAAGAAAGGCCGCGAAGAACCGCGGCCCGCTTTGGCGTAAAAGGCGGTGGTAGAGATCGGTCCACCACTTTTCCTCAACGCCCAATCGCCGGGCATTCAGCGACTTATTTTCGTGGACTTTCTTCATTAAGGCTTTTGCGACCAGAGTGAAAGTCGGTTGCCGTCGAGATCGTGAAACAGTTGGAAGTGACCGTGTTCACCGATGGCGACGGTTTCGCCCTGGAGTTTGCCGCCCGCTTTAGTGACGACGGAACGGGCTTCTTTGCACGAAGGCACGATGAAGTAGGCTTGGAAGCCTTCGGCGGGCTTGAATGTTGTGGTGCTTTCTTTGCGTATTCCGCCGATGGTGTCTTTGCCCACTTTGATCATCCAATATTCGGTGCCCATGGATTCAAAGGTCCAACCCAATACGGTATTATAAAAAGCCATCGCCTTGTTGGCGTCCGTGGTGCCGAAATCAAACCAGCAGAAACAACCGGTTTCTAAAGTCATGAAAACCTCCTTGATTGGTTCACTTGCAAATTTGCCACCGGAGGGTGGCGTGGGCAAGCTTTAGACTTCTCTTTCTGAGATTTGTTTATTTAGTTTCTTCATTAGATCTGCCATGAGGTTCACGCGTTGTTCCGCGTTGATCGAACGACCTTGGCCCAGATCGGCGTACAGTTTTTTGTCAAGCTCGAGAAGAAAGCGCGAGGGCGCCGAAAGTTGCAGTTTCCCAAAACGTTTGCGCTCCCGCACCCGCGTGAGGATCAGGTGCTTCTGTGCGCGCGTTACCCCGACATAAAAAAGCCTTCGCTCTTCATCCACATCCTGACCGAGCTTTGCGTGTGGGAGCAAGTCTTCTTCAAGACCGATTAGAAACACCAGCGGAAACTCGAGTCCCTTGCACGCGTGCAACGTCATCATTTGCACTTCGTTGGGAGCCTCGCCTTCGTGGTCGTCGGGGGCATCGCGCAGCTCCATGGTGTTGACGAACATGTCGAGGGTTTTGAGCGTGCGGCCGTGGCGGGTAAACATCCCGGAGAGAATGCGGCCGACGATCGACACACAAATCCAGCGACCGTCGGCGGCCTTTTTGTCGCGGTAACTTTGCGCGATGTGCAGGCGGTAGCCGAGGTTTTCGAGTTCGCTGGTGAGAACCTCTTCGGCGTCGCGCGGGGAGTGGACCAGAATCTTCTTCAGATTTTCGAGGAAGGCAAGGTAAGCGTTCACTGCTTGCGCGGCCTTGTCTTCAAGATGGGCATCGGCCCAGCGTTTGGCTTTTTGATGGAACTCATTCGCGCCGGGGCTTTGAAGAGCTTCGATGCTTTCTAAAGTTTTGTCACCGATCCCTCGCGGCGGGAGATTGATGGTGCGACGAAACGCCACTTCGTTCGGATAGAGACAGCAGCGCAGGTAAGCCATTGCATCTTTGGCTTCTTTGCGGTCGAAGAGGGCGGTGCCGCCACTGATCTTATAGGGAATTTGCGAGCGGCGCAGACCGCCTTCCATCATTCCGCCTTGCGAGTTCGAGCGGTACAGGATGGCCATGTCTTTCCACCGGTAACCTTTTTTTTGCCAAGTCTGCAATTCGTTGACGACTTGGTCGACTTCCATATCTTCGTTTTCATAAGTGAACAGATCGGGGAGGTCACCTTGCGCATCGTTTGCCGAGCGCAGAATTTTTTTGTGACGGTCTTTGTTGGTGGCAATGATGGCGTTGGCGAGATTGAGAATGGAGTTCGACGAGCGATAGTTGCGCTCGAGGCGGATGACTTTGGTGTTCGTGTAGCGTTTGGGAAAATCGAGAATATTACGAATCTGGGCGCCACGCCAGCCGTAAATGGACTGATCGTCGTCACCGACGACGGCGATATTGCGATGAGCCGCGGTGAGCTCGTCGACGAATTGCATTTGCGTATTGTTGGTATCTTGGAATTCATCGACCATCATAAAATCAAAGCGCTTTTGTATCTTATCGCGCAGGTCGGAGTTTTCGCGCATTAGTTTAAGCGGTTTTTGCAACAGGTCTTCAAAGTCCACCACTCCGAGACTTCTTAAACGCTGACTATATTTTGGCGCGAGAACAATGGCCATCGCGCTCTCGGGGGTTTCATTGAGCTTTGATTCTTTGCCGCCATTCTCGCGTAGCAGGCTGATCTTTTGCATGATGCGCTCAACGGCCATGGCATCTTTTTCGTAGGCTTTGTGATTTTTCAAGAGATCTTTGAGCACGGCGAGCGCGTCACTGGCATCGATCACGCCGAACTTGCGCGGCAGCTCGGCTTCTTTCCAATGCATTTTTAGAAATTGTAGGCCAAAGCCATGGAAGGTGCCGGCCCACACGGCCGCTGCGGCCTCAGTGCCGAGCTTTTTGGCGACGCGGGTTTTGAGTTCCTGGGCGGCTTTATTGGTGAAGGTGAGTACGCACACGCGCTCGGGGCTGGTGAGCCGGTCACTTAGCAACCGACCGGTGCGCGAAACCAGCACGGTGGTTTTGCCCGAGCCGGCGCCCGCCAATATAAGGAGTGGGCCGTGGCTGTGCAGGACCGCTTCGCTTTGCTCGGGATTGAGGTTTTGTGTCCAGTAGGAATTCAAAGTGAGGTCAGGTTACGATTTTTTCCCTGTGGCGCCAATGAAATGCGCGCGGCGTGAGGGAGTTTTTTATTTTTGGGTCGTTTTTCGGACAATCACTGCTGAGACTTTGGCCACGCATTCAGCTATCGTGGCTGCACCTGCCACTTCGATAAATTTGGCTTTTCTAACTCTCCAATCCAGGCTCTTCAGATGATCGGATAGGATGGCACCCTTAATTTTTTTCCATCGATAGACACTTCAAAGGGGTAGCCCTTTACGTTTGGAGTGATTGGGCAACATACGGCTAAGCCAGTTCTTTTATTATACTGTTGTGGGGAAAGAACCAGAGCAGGTCTTAAACCTCTTTGCTCATGACCCGCTTGGGAAGTAAAGTCTGCTTAAGTCAAAAGATCCTAGTATATGCAATGTATAAACATGTGTCGAGTGCATTTGAATAAGGACCCCTAAGCCAGCGGCAATCCCATCGCCCGCCCCGCCAGCAAATGCACGTGCAAGTGACTCACCGTCTGCCCGCCATCCGAACCGGTGTTCACCACCAAACGGTAGCCGCGCTCACTAATGCCTAGATCGCGCGCGACTTGCGCCGCCACCAGCAAAAGCCGACCCAAAATCTCCTGATCACCAGCGGAAGCCTGCGCCACCGACCGGATCTCTTTTTTCGGAAAAATCAAAACATGTACGGGAGCCTGAGGCTGGATATCGCGAATCGCGGCGCACAGGTCGTCTTGATAGAGAATCTCACCATGAATTTCACCACGCAAAATCTTAGTGAAAACCGAAGCCATAGCTCCTCCTTACATTTCCTTGTAATTCGGACCGCTACCGCCCTCGCGCGGAGCCCAGCGCGGACCGACCACGTCGGTGGCTTTGCAGTCCACACAGTTGGGGGCGTTGACAATCAGTTTGCCACCGCTGACTTCGTAAACTCCTGCCGGGCAAAGATGCGAGTAGTATTCCGCGACCTCCGCCGACACATCTTTGCCAACGGTCAAGTGTTGCGGAATATCATCGCGAGTCTTATTGCCCGATAGATAAACCGCGTCGACTTTGCTTAAACCGACTTTTTCGGTGGGGAAATCCGCAGGGCCCGGAGTCTTCGGTTCGCGCGCGTCTTCTTCGCCATGATTGGCGTCGCCTGGAAAGCATCCGCCCGTTAACGTCATCAAAACCGATTTCACGCCGCCGACGTAAAAGCCTTCTTTGAAAGCATGGCGCATATTGCGCACCTTGCTCAGATCGTTCCACACGAAGCTTTCGCGCAACGCCACATCGTAAGTAGACAGTGATTGTTTAGTAACTTCGCCGGCCTTCAAAGCCTTGAAAATCGCGCGCGCGGCAAAAATTCCGGACATCATCGCGTAGTGAATGCCTTTGAGTGCCGGCACGTTCACTAAACCGATTGCATCGCCGAGCATAAGCAGTCCGTCACCACTCAAAGCGGAGGGGATCGCATGAAAGCCGCCCTCAGGAATAGTTTTGGCGCCCCATTCGACACATTGGCCGCCCGCTAGAATTTCTTTGAACAGCGGATGGGTCTTTAGGTGCTGGAGCTGCAAGTGAATGTCGAGTTTTGGGTTGCGGTAATCAAGCCCACCGACTAAGCCAAGAGCGACGTGGTCATCGCTCAGCGGATACATAAAACTCCCGCCAAAAGTATCTCTGGGAAACGGCCAGCCGAGCGTGTGCAAAATATAACTCGGGGCTTTGCTGACCTTCCAGATTTCCTTGACGCCCAAAGCGTAAACCTGATTGTACTTCGACGAAATGTTTTGCCAGCGCATATAAGACTGCGCGAGCGGGCTGCGGGTGCCGTCAGACAACACCACGACCTGGGCGCTGACATCGGTCGCGGGCATAAAGCTCGCGCCGGGCTGGGAATCGCGTTTCAAACCTGCCGGTGTGGTGCGCACGCCCACTGTGCGTGCACCGTTGACAAGCAGAGCGTCGACCGGAAACCCAGTCATAATGTTTACCCCCAGGGCCTCGGCTTTAGAGCCTAGCCAGCGCACGCACTCGCATAGGGACGCAATGTAGTTGCCATGGTTTTGCATTGTCGGCGGTGTCGGAATTCGCAAAGCTCCGCCTTTGTGTAAAAGCATGACTTTTTCTTCGGTGACGGGACGGCGAAACGGAAAATCGGAGTCTTTAAGATTCGGGAAAAGCGTGCGAAAGCCGATGGGATTCACCACCGCGCCCGAAAGCGAATGACCGCCCAGCGAACTGGCTTTTTCGAGCACGCCGATCTCCACGCTCAGCTGACCACCGGCGACCCGGTCGGCTGCCACCAACCGCGCGAGTTCGATCGCGCCGCTAAGGCCCGCAGGTCCGGCGCCTACGAACACCACGTCAAAAGGCACGACGTCGTCGCCGGTGGGCTGGTGGGCGATGATCATTTTGTCCTGTGGCAGGTCGGGCTGAAACTGGGCGGGGATGAGTGAAGCCATAAACTTAAAGCTCCTTTAATTATTAAAGAGCCAAGGTTAGGCGAAGGTCCGCGAAATGACAAGCAAGATTGACCAATCGGCGCCGCTGAGCGAGAGTAAAGGGCATGTCCATTTACCACCACGGAAATCGTTCCATCGCTTATCAAATCGTGCCGGTGGCGTTTGCCTACGATTGGGTGATGCTGCAGGATTCGAAGGCCGCGCAAACGGTTTGGAATCCGCTCATTGCTGCACTGGGCACCGCGAAACCTAGTCGCGGACGTATGATTATTTTGGATTGGTTCGATGCTAACCTGGATACGGCAAGCTTGGTGGAAGATGGTGTGCGCATGATGCGGACTCTCGGTCTGCAAACCGTGAAATTGGTAGCGTGCGGAGATGCGGGCGCTCTCGCCAAAGAACTGCGGCGTTTGCATTCGGATTTGGTGGAGGGGCAGCTACTCTATCCGGGTGTTATGCCCGATGCCGGCGAGTTGAGCGCGGCAATGCGCGACTCTTCGCAAATCTAATCCCGTCCATGGCTTCCCAAAAAAGTCCGTTTTTTAAACCGACATTGGGGACGAGGATTTCGCCCACTTCAAAAATCCGCATCATTTCGAGAGTCACCACTGCCGCGGGAAGAATTACGTCGGCGCGATCATGACGCAGTTGAAAGCGCTTCATCCGTTGGGTCATGGACATTTCAAATAGGCGCAGCACCAACAGTTCGAGGTGGGCGCGCTGAAAGCGATTGCGCGAGCGGCTGAGGCCCAAACGAAAACATAATTTGCCGAGGGCGCGTAAATTCCCGCCGGTGCCGATCATTAGGTCCACCGGCTTTTGCTTGGCGCCGAGCAAACTGGTGCGCAAACGATAAAGCGGCGTGCGCACCCAATGGGCGATTTCTTCATAAGGAGGACTGCGCTTCACTTTACTCAGCAGGCGGACGGTGCCGAGGGGCAGCGAATGTTTGGAAACCAAGCGGCCCTTGCGGCTGAGCACGACTTCAAGGCTGCCGCCGCCCATGTCGGTGATGACTGCGGTTTTACCGCGGAGATCGAGCGCGTGACTGACGGCTTTGTGCAGCAGTGTGGCCTCGCGCTGGCCGTCGATGACACTCACGTTGATGCCGGTGCGGACCTTAATATTGTGGATCACGCGCTTGCGATTGCTCGAGTCACGCAACGCGGAAGTGCCAACCGCGCGGATTTGGTGGACGTGCAGGCGCTCGCAGACCAGACGAAAATGTTTAAGCGCGCGTTCCAGTTCAGCTTGGGTGACGGGACGAATATAGCCCGCCGAAAAAGCGTCTTTGCCTAGGCGGACACTGGCGCGCTGGTCTTCGAGCACGCGGATGCGTCCCGACTTGGATTTTTGTCCAACGAACAACCGAATGGCATTGGAACCGATATCAATCGAGGCGAGCCGGTGCGGACTTTCATTGACCATAACCAGATTCTCGCGTCGGCGTTTCTTGGTAGTCAAATCTTAAGTTCGTCCATTTTGAATAAAAGTGATTTTAGCCGGGCCTTCTCGCTAAGCAAATCATGCGCACCCATTTCTTCCCCAGGTTGCGAAGGTTGGCGCAGTTGATAGTTGCCGTCTCCGTCCATGTCCCAAGTTAGGCGTTGATCGGCGAGCATGATCTGCAGTGCCTCCCAGATTTTTTCTTTAGCGAATTTGTCTTCGACCGGCGCGACGACTTCGACCCGGCCCAAGAGATTGCGTGCCATCCAATCGGCGGAACCTATGAAAAAGCGGCCTTCGATTTCCGTGGGCTTGCCGCTTCTAAAATAAAAAATGCGCGAATGCTCGAGGAAGGGACCAACGATCGAGGTCACGCGAATGTTTTCACTTAAACCCGGAACACCCGGCCGCAGACAGCAAAAGCCGCGCACAATCAGTCGCACGGGGACTCCCGCTTGGCTGGCTTCATACAAGGCTTCGATGATGGTCTTTTCTTCCAGATTGTTGCATTTGACCACAACCCCGCTGGGCAGACCGGCGCGCGCATTATCCGCTTCTTGTTTGATCATTTCGATAAATCGGTTTTTCATATTGATGGGTGCGACCAGCAAAGTGGTGTAGTCGGCTTTGAGCGAGCGACCGGTGAGATAGTGAAAAATCTCGACCACTTCGCGGGTAAGGTCGGGACGACAGGTGAATAGCCCCAAATCAGTGTACATTTTGGCGGTTTGCGAATGGTAGTTGCCGGTGCCGGTGTGGACGTAACTGCGGAACTCATCGCGCTCCCGGCGCACCACTAGCGCCAGTTTGGCGTGAGTTTTGAGCCCGACAATTCCGTAAACCACGTGCACGCCGACTCTTTCCATCGCCTGCGCCCAATGAATGTTGCGTTCTTCATCAAAGCGGGCCTTGAGCTCAACCAGGCACACCACCTGCTTGCCCATTTCCGCCGCGCGAATCAAGGCATGCACGATCGGGCTCTCTTCGTTGGTGCGGTAGAGAGTCATCTTGATCGCCACCACTGTTGGATCACTCGCCGCGGTCACAATAAAGCGCTCGACACTGGTGGTGAAACTCTCGTAGGGTAGCTGCACCAAAATATCGTTACTGCGAATGACAGTGAAAATATTGGCGCTCTCATCGGCGAGTTGGGTCAGAGTCACTGGATTCCACGGCCGAAACTTGAGCTGGGGCAAATTGAGATTCATGATGGGCGCAAGATTTTTATATTCCAGCGCCATAGGGTATTCGTAAACATCGTCGGGCGTGAGATCGAGTTCGTCGAGCAGAAAGTCGAGCAGCCACAGGTCGGGATTGGGTCCATGTTCGAGGCGCACGACCTCGGCAAACTTGCGTTGCTTAACTTCTTCTTCGATCAGTTCGAGCAGATCTTCAACGCCCTCGGTGTCGCTCTCGATGTCGGCATTGCGGGTCACGCGAAAGGCCATGACGTTTTGAATCTGCATGCGCGGAAAAAGCTGATCCATAAAATGCCGAACGATATCGAGCACGCTGATAAAACGCTCCACTCCCGGCGGTGTATCGGGAATGCGAATCCATGACGGAAACAGATCGGGGACTTTGATGCGCGCAAACAGCATGTCCTCTTCATTGGGCACTTGCAGAGAAACCGCCAGCGACGTCGAAAGATTGGAAATCAGGGGAAATGGATGTCCCGGATCAACGGCCATCGGCGTGAGCACGCTGAAAACCCGTTCACGAAAAAAATGCGCCGCCCACTCGCGCTCCTTTTCGTTCAAGTCGGCCCACCCAATCATAAAAATCTGCTGCTGTTGAAGCTGCGGCTGAAGCTGCTCGAAAAAAAGGCTCTTGATCTCTTCGTTCAGAGCAAGCACTTGTGGGCGCAAATTCTTGAGCTGCTCTTCGGCCGTAAGCCCGTCCGGCGATAGCGGACTCACGCGCGCGTAAAATTGGCGCTGCAAACCGCCCACCCGTTTCATAAAAAATTCATCTAGATTGGAATGGAAAATATTCAAAAACCTCAGCCTCTCCAGCAATGGATTGCGCTCGTCTTTGGCTTGAAACAGCACGCGCTGGTTGAATTTGAGCCAGCCGATTTCACGATTCAAAAATAGGGGAGTGGTGGGAGTCATAGCCCCTAAACTACCGTCAAAGGCGTAAGAAATGTATTAGATTTTCTTTTTGTTTCATCAGGTCGTAATAACCTAAATCGACAAGGGAATTCAGGTAAAGCGGGTCAAAGGTCAAATACGAGAGGATCTCCGACGACTCGTGGGCGGTGCCCAAGCCGCTCAAAAGAAAGCGCAACACCGGTGGCAGGCCCTCCATGCGCGTTTCCGCAAGCTCCGACGGCGCCTGGGAAGGTTGCAAATAAACGATGTCCAGCTGGCGAAATTTATCTTTGTTGGTGGCGGTGCGCAGATTTTCGTTAATAATCCGCACGCGCTCGATGTCGACCTCTATCGCGTCCATAAAAATCGCGTTGATCACCACCGACATCACCCGGCCTAGCGACGGCTTGACGATACTCTGTTCGTCGAGGTCTTCATCTTTCCACTTGCGCACGCCAATGACGAGCAATTTACTGGCGCCGATGCGACGGGCGGGGCTAAGAGGAGCGGTGTTGCGCAGGCATCCGTCGCCAAAGTGCCGGGTGCCAATAGGCCACGGCGGAAAAAAGATCGGAATCGAAGCCGACGCCATCACATGATCGATGCCGATTTCGGCACGCACGCCCATGCGGTGCACCCGCTTCCATTCGGTGATCTCGGGATTGCCGGTGAAAAAAGTGACCCCCAGGGAGGTCGAATAGTCGGTGGCGGTAATGCAAAGCGAATTGAGATGACCGGCCGCCACATGCTCTGGGATGCGTGCAAAATCGATGCTCTTGACCAATAAATTGCGCAGCGGTGTCACATTGAGTAAACCAAGTTTATTTGGTCGCAATTTGGCGTTAAAGCCGCCGAGTGCGACGCCTCGTAACATGCGCATAGCGGTGGTGCCGACCGTGACGTAGTCGGTGCGAAACACATCGCGGGTGGTGAGGGTCCGCCACATGTGGCACATTTTGGCGGTGGCGCCGTCGAGGTCGTGGGCGTGACTGGCGAGAAAGGCCGAGTTGATGGCGCCGGCGCTCACTCCCACCAGATTGCGAAACAGCAGGAAATTGTTGGCTTCTTTGCAGACTTCGTAAAGGGCGCGCAGGCTTCCGGCTTGATAGGCGCCGCGGGCTCCGCCGCCGGAAAGTATCAAAGCATAGTCGTTAACGTCTTGGAACATTTCTATATTGTGAGACTTGGAAAATTACATTGCAAAGGATAAAAGCGCGGACCGTTGGGAAACGATCCGCCCAAAGTCTATTTGCACTCGTATCCTGCGGTTTTTAATTTTTCTTCAAGTTTTTCCTGAGCTTTCATGCAATACGCACCGCCATTTTGGCCAGTGGCCACGATGGATTCTTTGCCACCTTTGGTGTACGCAAATTCACAGCCCTTGTCCTTTGTGCGCACTTCAAGTGTGCGAGTGTCACTCTTGTGGGTGCAAGTGAGAGACTTTTGACTTTCTGCATTGGCAGGCTGAGGTTTTTTGTTAGGCACTGCTTTGGTCGGGGTCGGCGCGACCTTCGCCGGTTCGGGAGCCTTAGTCTCTTCTTTAGCCGGATTGTGAGAACAGCCTACGGACACAACCGTGGCTATAGCAGCCAGCACTAACCATTGACGCATAAAAATCCTCCTAAAAACAAAGTTGCTAGTCATCAGTCTAATAAGTGAATCCTGGTTCTGTCAAAGGTCCCGTAAGACGACAAGAAAACTTTAATAATAGCGGCGAAATTCCGATTTGTGGTGGTGGAGATCCCAGCGTGAATGCCGCTTTAAAAATTAAGATTTTCGGCCAAGACGGCACCCAGGTTTTGCAACTGAGCAAGTCGTCCTTGACCCTCGGCAGTGCCGCGCATTGTGACGTGGTCTCGGCCCATGCCTCGGTCAATCCCGAACACGCGCGTGCATGGCTCGACGGCGGTCGCATCTGGGTCCAGGATTTGGGCAGCGCCGCCGGCACTTCGCTAAACGAAATTCGTCTACCGGCGCTAAAGCCGATGTTGCTGCGCGATCTCGATGTGCTGCGCTTGGGGCAAAGCGACGCCACCATTGTGCTCGAGCCCGTGGTGGTGCGGGCTCCGACGATGAAAGCTGCGCCCCCTCAACGGCCTGCGCCTCCGCAACCTACAAGCAAAGAGACGCCTCCCGATCCGGTCAAGGAAATCGAATTTGAAAAGCGCCGCGAGCAATTGCATGCTTTGGGCCGCGAGCTGGCCGATACCCGCCTGCAATTGCAAATGGCGCGGCTCGAAGCCAATTCGGCCGACGAGATGAGCAAGCAACTGCATTTTTTGCGTGAAGAAATCAAGACTGTGCAGGAGCAAAAGGTCAAATGGAACGAAACCCTGCGCCAGTTGGAACTCGACAAGCAGCAGCTTCGTCAAGACGCCGAGATGGAAATCGCTAAATTCAAACAACGTCACACGCCCGCGCTGTCGATTCCGCTCGTGAGCGCGGCGCCAATGGTTGAAGTCCCTACTGAGACTTTCGAACCACCTGCGAAACCGTCGGCAAACTCCAAGACGGGCCAGCGGCCCCGCATTCGCCCACAATGGAAAGGTCTAGGTATTTCGTCCGTGGTTTTTGCCACGGTCATGATTTCCGGGGGCTGGCTGATCTTGCATCACTCCGGCAAGCCGACCGCGTCGCGCACTCTTTCGAGCCGGGAAGTCGAGCCGCGGCCGGCGGCGCCCGTTGAGCAGAAGCCGAAGGTGGCGGGGCATTTCAGTCCCAAGCAGGGCTCCAAATACCGCGCCAACTACAGTGACAATGTGCTGTATCTCGAAAACTATGTCGGGGCCGAACAAAATCCCGGCTGGCGTAATCTGTGGCAAGCCGAACTGAACAAAGTCGCGGTCGGCGATTGGAAAATAGCGAACTTCCCAACAGTCGACGTGGTGACTAAAGAGAAATCTCTAATTAACGACCTGGTGCAAATTAAAGACACCATCGCCACTGATCAAGTGCAAAAAGGGGTGGATGAAATGCGTGCGCGCGAGGCTAAGTTTATGCATGAGTTGGACGGCCTGCTGAAAGGCCCGGCAGGCGTCGAGCGCTTCCTAAAATTTAAACACAGTTTTTACTCGCGCAATCAGATCTATCTGACTAGGTAGGGCCTGTCGGACAGGCCCTAGGTAGTACTCAGCGCGTTATTGACTTCGACGGGCACTCCGGAGATGACCGGAAAAGCCCATGAAAATTCTGATTATCCGCTTTTCCAGTTTTGGCGACGTTTTGCAAACTCTGAGTGTGGCGGGACGCCTGCACGCGAGTTTTCCCGCGAGTGAAATCCACTGGGTTACGCGCACCGAGTTTTTGCCGCTCATCGAACATCATCCGCACGTGCACAAAGTGTGGACGCTTGAACCAGCGGGCGGTTGGCCCGCGCTCCGCTCCTTGGGACGGGAACTCAAGGCGCAGAGATTCACCCACGTTTACGATGCTCACAATAATTTGCGCTCACGCCTGCTGTGCTGGCAACTCAATGGGTTTTTGCGTTGGCGCGTAGTGCTCGGGCGGGCGCGTTTTTTGCGCCGTTCGATTTTTCGCTGGCGGCGGTTTTTACTCTTCCGTTTGCGCTGGAATTTATTTTCCCAGCCTTTTTCCGGCCAGGGCGCTTTACTCGCACCGCTCGCGCGCTGGGCCGTGCCGGTGACTGCGCCTCCGGTTCCGCAGTTGTTCTTAGCGCAGGAGTCCGGCCACCGAATGCGCAGCCGCTTGGGACCTGAACGCTTTGTCGCGCTTGCCCCTTCCGCGGCTTTTGCGCTTAAGCGCTGGCCGCTCGAGCATTGGCAGGAATTGATTCGGGCTTGTCCGCAAACCCATTTTGTTTTGTTAGGCGGTCCGCAGGATAGTTTTCTGCAACAGCTGGTGAGCGTGGCTCCGGAGCGGGTGCGGAACCTGGCGGGACAGCTTTCGCTGATAGAAAGTGCCGACGTGGTGGCGCTGTCGATGGCCCTGGTTTCCAACGATACCGGACTGATGCATGTGGCGGAGCAACTGGGCAAGCCGTGCCTGGCGCTAATGGGGCCGGCGCCGTTTGGTTTCCCCAGCCGTCCGCGCACCGAAATCTTTGAAGTGAAATTGCACTGCCGCCCTTGTAGCAAGCATGGTCAGGGCCCGTGCGTAAATCCCGAACTGCAAAAATGCTTGCGCGATATTCCGCCGCCGCTGGTGGCGCGCGCTTTGAAGAGGTTGATCGATGCCGAGATGGCTGCGCCACTTTCTCACCCGTAGATCCGTTGATCAACACTTTTTGATCTGTGTATGCGCGGGTATGCTCCTGCGCGCGCTCTGCGCGATTTTTGTTTATGGTCCGCAGGCGCTCGACGATTACAAACACGGGGTGTGGCCGGCCTATCAATTTTTTGCAGGCCTCCCGCTCGATCTGCCGGACTACCGTAGTCACCTATTGATTTGGTGCCTCGCCGGTTTTGTGCGGGTGGGAGCGTGGTTTGGAGTCGAGTCCGCCCTGGCGCAGGTGCGGGTCATGTATTTAGGTTTAGGATTTTTGAGTTTGCTGGGACTGGTGGGAACTTGGCAGTTCGTGCGCAGCTCTCGCTCCAAGCTGTTCGCAGGACTGGCACTTTATTTGGTGGCGCTGTTTCCCTTGATGCCGTTTCTGTCGACGCGCGCGTTTGGCGAAGCGGTGGCGACCAGCTTCGTGTTGCTTGGCTTTGGCGTGTTGGAAAATTCGCGAAGACACGGCGCTCAAAGCCTGGGTCCCTGGTGCGCCGGGTTTTTAGCACTGGGCGTGGCCGTGCTGTTTCGCTTTCATGTCGGATTGCTCTATATTTCTTATTTAGCGGTACTGCTGGTCTTAAGAAATAGCCGCGCGCTCATCGTCGGTGCACTTACAGCCGTGGGCCTCATCGCCGCGCAATTTTTGATCGACTATGTCAGCGGCAAAGAGGCCTTTGGGACGCTGATCTCCTATCTTGTGGAAAACGAAGGGGGGGCGGCCAAGTATGGCGTAAGCCCGTGGTACAACACCTGGCTGTTTGTGTTGGTGTTGACGCTGCCGCCTTTTTCATTGGTGTTTTATCGCAAGCTGCCCGGGCTTTGGCGCAGGCATTGGCCATGGCTCGCGCCGTTTTTGGTTTTTGTCATGGCGCATAGTTTGGTTGCACATAAAGAAGAACGTTTTATGTACCCCATCGTGGGCCTGGAACTCTGGGCGCTGGCGTGGGTTTGGGCGGCGAGCGCTTTCCTTCGCCCGGCGCGCCGGATCTACAGCGTGGCGTTCTTCGCGCTCTGTACACCGATTTTATTTATCATCTGCCTAGTCAATAGCCAAGAGGGCGAGATCGAGCCGCCCGCCTACGTTGAAAGCCGCTACCGAGATGTGGCCTACCTGGACTACCAATCGCTATTCGGAGAATCGCGCTTTCAATTTTATTTTCTGCGGCCACCGAGCATTTTGCGAGCGGTGGGCAAGGGCAGCTTCAACGCAACCGAAATCGATCGCGCCATCCAGAACCATCGCGCGGTGGCGCTATTGACCTCCGAGCCCGACATGCGCGATGAGCTGCATGCCCTCGAGGGCATGAAAACCGAAGCCACCGTGTGCCATAGCCTCCGCTCCGCCGGCTCTCTCATTGACCGATTGCTTTACGCTCTCAATCCAAAGCATAATCAACGGAGGCGCCCGACATGGTATTTGGTTTGTGAGCGAGGTTAGTTATGCTGGCATTCTTGCTGAACATCGATGCGGAAATTCTGCGCTGTTTCAATGTGCGACTGGCATACCCCTGGCTTGATTCGTTCTGGTTAATAGTGACTCATCTTGACCGGCAGCTGCTGTTCAAATACATTTTTTTGCCCGCGCTGCTACTGTGGGCCTTATCTATATATAAAGGTCAGCTGATCCCGGTGATGTTGGCCCTGGGATTGACGGTGGGGCTTACCGATGTGTTGGCTTATCGTGGGATCAAAGCTTTCGTGCAGCGGCCGCGGCCTAGTGAGAATCTCGAAATCGCTAGCTGGCTGCGGCCCATCGGCGACGCCCAAGGACCCAGTTTTCCTTCCAATCACGCCGCCAATTGCTTTGCGGGCGCTGGGATCATGTCTTGGTACTTTTATCGAAGGCGCTATTTGTTTTACACTTTGGCCACACTTGTCGCTGTCAGTCGCGTGGCGCTTGGGGTGCATTATCCATCGGATGTGGTGGCCGGTGCGATTTTGGGGTTCGGTGTTGCGCTTGTGATCCGCACTTCTCTTCTCAATGCCTCTCGCGGCTTCTGGCACGGGCCCAATCAAAGGAGCATGCGCGTCGATTTCCCTCAATGGAGAATAAGATCTCGACGCATTAACAATAGTTGACGATTTCTTTATCTTTCCAGGCCTAAGGTCGAGGACAGGTTCTTAATCCAGGCATCGCGCTTGCAATTGCACTTCCATAAATTCACGGGAGGCATTAAATGATTCATCTGAGTATGCGCGCTCTAGTCGCCTTATTGGTCATTGTCGCGATTGGTTGTGGACAGGGAATGAAATCTACAGGTGGCGCGTACACCGCAGCGACCGCGGCGAATGTTGACGAGCAAATGAACAAGGCCGCCAAGGCCAGCGCCGATGCACAAACCGCGATGAGCGATGCCATGCTCGCGATTTCCACTATTTTGAGTAGTAATGGCAGCATCAACGGCGGATTGTTTTCTTTGGGCCAAGGGCCGCTGGCACCGCTGATCGATAAGATTCAACCGGTATTTGATAAGGTCTACGATAAAGCTTTAATGGTAAAGAAACAATTTGAAACAGCCCGGGCCGCGCTTGCGGACGCCGTCGCTAAATTAAATCCGAATGATCCAGCCCAGGCCGCAACGATCGCACAGATCATGGAGCAAATGAAACAGATCGATGGTTTGGAGCTTAAGTTCGAGGACACAATGCACAGCCTCGCGACTAAACTGAATTTGGCGATGACGGGCATCGATCAATTGGTCAACATGGCAACGTCGCTCATCCCCATCCCGGGACTCAACTGGATTGTTGGAATGGCCATCGACTATCTTCTGGTGAATGACGTTAAGACTATGATTCAAAACTTCCAAATGAAACTGCTGGCGCTCTAGACCGGACCGCCGACTGTATCGTATTGATGCAATTCGAGGAATCTGAAGCCAGGACTTGATTTTAAGCTCCCGGCCCCTCAAAATTAAGAGATAGACCCCAAAGCTTACAGTGGAGGATGTCTTCAATAGGAACTTATCCGGTGCCCTGATACTCAACTCTGGGTACGAGCCGATAAAAGTCGTCAATTGGCGCAAAGCCATGATTCTCTGGTTCCAAGATAAAGTTGAGGTTTTGGAATATCACTCCACTACGGTCTCCTCACCGAGCCGGACTTTCGCACTGCCCGCGGTAATGCGACTCAAACAATACATTCGCCCTTATTTCTCGCTGACAGTCCGACTCTCGCGCCAAAACATCTTTCTGCGCGACAATCACATCTGCCAGTACTGCCAGCAAAAATTTTCCGAAAAGCGTCTCACCATCGACCACGTCACACCCCTTAGCAAGGGTGGGCGCCACGAATGGACCAATGTCGTCACCGCCTGCTCCCATTGCAATAATAAAAAGGGTGACAAGTTGCCGGAAAAAGCCAACCTCAAGCTACACTCGCGTCCTGAGAAGCCACGCTGGCTCCCGAACCGCGATTTGGACCTCGAGGGCAATCGACTGCCGCATGCGTGGCGACCGTATCTCCTTGCTCGTTAGGATGGGGCACGAGGAGTGCCGGGTTTGATGCGCGGATCATTAAGTTCTATTCGCTGCAATTTGGCGTTTGTTACTTACATTCGTTCAATCGTTTGACGGGAATAATGGTCAATCCCGCACCTCCGGCTCCATTTGCTGGATTTATGGATTGGGCTACGGCTTGGTCCGAGCATTGCGCGGGCGCGCTATTCGGCTTGTGGGACTGGCGGAAGCACTCTTGGCTGGCAAACCAAGTTAAAGTGAATGCGCAGACATTATCGCGCGATCCAGGCCGTCCTTTTTCACCACATCCAGCAACTGCCATTGGCCCGAGACATAGAGCGCGAGTCCACGCAACCCGGTGCCGGAAATTTTCACTTCGAAAACTAGGCCATCGTGTAGTGGCGAGCGCCCGCGGAGTACCTTAATTCCAGACTGCCCATTGCTCCGGGCGTGGCCAAAATGTAAGGCATCAATGAAACGGCGGCCGAACTCGGGATTGGCGCGAAACCACACGAGGGCGTCCGGACCAAATTGCACGCTCTGAGGCTTCATGGAGTTGTTGCGTAAAAACCAAAATCCATAGAGTTGTCCGGGTACCAAGGCGTGGAGGTCACGAGGCGCGTCCACAAAGGATGTGAAGTCCCGCAATGAATTCGGCGGGGAGCGATCGCCTTCGCCCGCGGGCTTGGTTTCTGGGCGCGCTTCTGAAGTTCGCACCCGAATAAAAGGAGCGACAGCTATTGGTTCTTCCGCAAATCTAAAAACAAAAGCCGGGCGGGGCCGCTCTTCAGCCTGGCGCGCAGCTAAGCGTCTTTGTTCAACCGTGAACTCATTGGCCTTAGTTTTTAACGGTAAGAGTAAGGCTTTGCTTGAGTCGATGAGGGCGCGATAGATGCGGGCCGACGAAGCGGGAAGGGGAGTCTGGAAAAAAATAAAGTCAAGGAGGGCCACGATACTGTCCAGCGAATTCTGCATCTGGGCTTTTTTAACCATAGACGATTCGAGTGCGGCAAAATACGGCTCGCGATCGATCCAGTGGGGTGGTTTACCCTGTCGGCCCATGAACTCTTGCTCCGACTCAACCCCTTCGCGAGCGGCTGCGATGCTGAAGCTGTGCAGATAAAGCAGCAGCCACTTGCTGGTACTGGCGGCAATATCCCCGCGCGCCACATTGTTCGTCATGACCTCAAGTTTGCTTTCGAGAATGGCCTTGATGCCAATCCGTTGACCTTCCACTTTCTGACTTACGCCCAAAAAAAGTCCGCGCACCCGAGCAGAATTCAAAAGGTCAGCGATGATTAAGCGATAATTCGTATCATGCAAGATCAAGCGCAGGCGAGGAAGATAGGAGTCGAGCGTGTTACCAAGTACCATGGCGTCGACACCGGTGAGGCCAGGAATACGGGTGATATCTTTTAACAAGTAGGCTAAAAGCGCGAGATCATCGGCATCGAGTTTTTGCGCCACTTCAGATTCGCTCAATAGAGCGTAGTTTCTGCCCACACTGGGCGTGATCAGGTCCGGCCGAAGTTTGAAAAATGCGTGCGCGCGCAAGTCCGGCGTTTCGCCCGCGAAGTCCACATTCAAAATTTTGCCAATTTGGCTCATCTGTTCTTCGTCGAGTGCGGAAAAAACCCGCGACAGTGCCTCGAGCAGGCGGGCGTGGTCGGGAGTTTCCAGCAAATGCTCAATAGACTCCGGTGAAATTCTAAGCGAGCGCGGAAGGTTGAGGTTGTAGGAGGACATCTGTAGGACAACGTCACAGGCGTCGGCCGCGGCCAATGAGCCACCGGCCAAGATCAGCAGGAATGTAATAAATTTTACAATCCAAGAAGGGTTTACATATGAATGGGATGGACGTTTATTTAGCATAATCGCGTGTAGAGACACGTGTACTCCAACAGGTTTCCAGAGCACCGCGTTCTTATGATAGTGCAACCGGGAATTAAACTTTTGGCGGCATATATAATGAGGAGAAACAAGCAAACTATGTGCCAGTGCTAAGTGGCACGAGATGAAGACGCTTTTTGCCGAGGCGCCGGTTTTAGTGCGCAGAGCCCTTGCGAAAAACTGCGGCTTTCGCGCTCGGGTTTTTAGCGCATCGCCGCGATTTTGATAGCCCAGGGTCTGTTGTCGAATGGCGATCAATGAATAATTTGTTCCTGCGCATCCTCACCGTGAACTTTGAATTCATTCAACGGGTAGTAGAGCACTAGCTTTTCAGTGCCGTTGCCTTTGATCACGTCCACCGGTGCGCCACCGGCCGCGACGTCAACGACTTCTTCCATGCCATAAAAGCCTTGAGCCTTGATATCCGGCGAAATCTTGGAGGACGTGCCGGTGCCGGGACCAAGGAACTTGTCCGCTTCGATAGTTTCGCCGCCTTCGGCTTGCGCTGCCATGCGAATATTGAGCATGCCGTCCTTACCTAGAGCCAAGGCCGAAACCGGTGCTTGAATCACGGCCACGGTCGATTGATCAAACGCCGCCATCGGCGCGATGCCAATCACAGCTTTCGCGTAACTGAGCGGACTCACTTTACCGGCGCTTAAGTCCTTTTCGTAAGCTAGGCGAATATCGCGGGCTTTGGCCGCATCGAGCAGTACTGACGCGAACGCAGCCTGAGCCACTCCTTCAAGACCAGAACCAGTGACTCCAGCCAATTCTTGATCGGCTATTCCGTCACCGTCGCTGTCAATCAGTACCGAGATCGAGCACAAGTGCCAAGTGGTCACGGGCGTGAAGAGCTTAAACGCGAACTGTATGACATCAATTTTTCCGTTAGCCGTATCGGCTTCGACGATGCGGTATCCAACCGATTGCAGATCGCAGCTGCGACTCTGCCATGCGAGGGCCGGTCCGGGAACGGCCTTGGGCTTGTCTTCGCCGATCAAGTTGAATGGCAACGCAATACCGGAATTGGGGCTGGCATTTTTTATCACCAGTGAACTTCCGACGGTCCCGGTCGCGCTCAGCTGCGAAGCTTCGGTACGAATCGCCATCGCGGGAATTTGCAACACGGTTTTACTGCCCTCTTTGAAAAAGATGCGGCCATCGAGTTCAAAGAAGAAGCGGTTGGCGTTGCTTTGCGTGAAGGTGAATTTTGCCGTCACCATCGTTTTCGCGTGCGGCGCCAAATGCACTGTCGCGGGGACATCAATCTTCATGCCAGGCGTAGAGTCCACCGCAGTGTTCAAAGTAAGGTCCGAACCGGTCAAATTGCGGATTGCGAACTGGCGCAGAATAATATTGACCTGTTGCAATTGCACTCGGCCCAGGCTCAGAGAGGAAGTCTCGCTGACAACTTCAGCTTGAATGGCGGCGTCGATTTGAATTCGTCCGGCACCTTGCATAGTGGTTGGAATTAAACCATCTTTGTTATTCAAGAGTTTGGATGTGTTCATCGCCAGCGATTTGATTTCATCTGAACTCAAGTCTGGATGGGCTTGCTTGATCAGCGCGATCGCTCCCACCATATGAGGAGTGGCCATGCTGGTGCCATCCATTTTCACGCCCAGATTGCCAGTGCCCATTCCGGCCGAGGTGATGTTTTGCCCTGGTGCGGAAACCTCGGGTTTGATCAAGTTGTCTTCGGAGCGCGGACCTTTCGAGGAAAACGAAGTGATGGTGTCAATGTTCTGCGGTTCATCGATAGTTTGATCCGTCTTGAACTGCACCGATACCGGGCCGGTCTTCATTTGCTCGATGAGCTGCAAGCCCAAGGCTTGGCTCACCATGAAAGCCGGGATATCGACATGGGGGTCACCGCCCATCGGAATCGGATCTGCCGGTGCATTATTGTAGACTACGACTCCAATCGCGCCGGCGTCGGCCGCGCGCTGCAATTTCACCGCGAAGCTTACGGTTCCGCGCACGATGAGCGCGACTTTTCCAGCGAGCTCCGCCTTCTGGTCGGGAGTCAAATCAGTGCTAGCATCACCGATGTCGACTAGCGGTCCCCTGATTCCAGCACTGTCCGCGATGGGCTTAGAGACCGGCCCCTCGACTTCCTTAACTAACAGTGCGGGCTGGGTCGCGCTCGAGAAGAGGGCGGTTGCGAACTTCCAATTGACGGGTGCACCGTCAATACTGGCGGCAACTGACAACGCGTCATCCGAAGTGGAGGGCGCGCCGACGATGTAATCAATGGGTCCAGCATTTCCAGCGGCGGCAACAACTACGGTGCCGGCACGGGAAAGGTTGCGAATGGCTTCGGTGTAAAGAATTTGCGGTTGGCCAAAGGCGCCGCCCAAAGACATATTGATAACATCGAGTTGGTCGTCAGGATTTAGATCACCATTGGGATCGGCCGCGAATTCAAAGCCCGCGATAACCACGGCGTCGGCTGTCGAACCTTCTTTGCCAAAAACTTTTATGGCATAGAGTTGAGCGTCGGGAGCCACGCCATCGTAAGTTGTCAAGCCATTACCATGGCCTGCGATCGTGCCTGCGACATGGGAACCATGACCTGCTTCATCGATTGGGTTGGCGTCAGGAATCGGCTGGTGAGCGGCATGATCGGGAGAGGCCGAATTGAAGTTGGTTCCGACCAAATCTATTCCACCGACAACTTTACTATTCGGGAAGGCGGCATTGGGAAGGGCTGGATTATTGGCCGTGAAATCATCTTTTTTACCGCTGCCGCCAAGCATGGCGTGAGTGTAGTCGATGCCAGTGTCTAAGATTCCGATGCGCATTCCTTTACCGGTGTAACCCAGCTTGTGGGCCGCTTCGCTGCCGATGAAATTGACCGAATTGACTGCAGCGGGCGGGCCGCCGGCCGCGGGAGGTGCGGCTTGAGCAATATTAAGTGCTTCTGGCCTCGCCATCTGGCGCGCGGCACTGACGGTTTTCACGCCGGCGATCGCTTGCAACTGGTTGGTCAGATCCGCAGCGGTGAAAATCGCCATTGCATTCAAAGTCATGTGGTAGCGATAAATAATTTTGGCATCTGGCGCGAGGGATTTTAGTTTGGCCTCGAAGTCGGCATGTTGTGCCAAGAGTTTGCGTTTGGCGGAAGCGGGGACATTCCATCCATGCTTGGTTTTCACTGAAACCGCTAGGAGCGGCGGTTCAGAAAACGTAACTACGGTTAAATCCGGCGCACTCGCGATCGGACGATTGCTAAACAAATCGCTGCCGACTTGCGGACCTGCCAGCTTTGCGCCGTCGTTTGATTTGGTGCAACCGCTGATGACGGCCGCCGCCACCGTTAAAACTAAAATTTGTGTATTGATTAGCCCCTTCACAATATCCCCCTTTTCGTATCCCCGCCGGTGAAGGTAATGAGTGTTGCCAGAGCTGTATATTTTTTTGCGTAAACGAGGAGATTGGAATTTTTTACAGGACTATATGCGTTAAGTGCTCAAAACTACTAGGTGGGCCATTATGAGATGGATAAGATATTTTTACCAAGGAGGCTTTTGTGTATAGGATTCAATATCTTTTCCCGTGTTTAAGTCTGTTGCTAATCTCGTCGATAAGCTTTGCTGCAAGCCTGGCACTCACAAATATTGACGAAGATGCCCTACAAAAATTGACCGGCGATTTTTCTGCCAACTTTGCTCATACCACTGTATCGGGAGCGAGCACACTCGGCAACGTTTTCAGTTTTGAAGTGGGCTTGATTGGGGGGATGACGAACACGCCCCACATCCATGATTTGGTGCTGCAGGCGGATCCCAATTCCGATGTGAAGCGCTTGCCGGATCTCGCGCTCGTCGGTTTGTTCAGTATTCCGCTGGGCTTTACCGCCGAAGTGGGTTTGGTGCCAAAGGTGGGCAGCTCGGATTTCAAATTCAATACATTTAGTTTAGCTGGCAAGTGGACTCCGACCGAAGGGTTTTTAGATTGGCCGTTCAGCGCGGCCGTGCGCGCTTCGTTTACTCGCAGTGCGGCTGAGTTTAACAACACCGCGAACAATGTGGCGGCGACTTATAAATTCACGGATACGCAGACCGCTCTGACTCTGTTGGCGAGCAAGAATCTGGGCTTGGTGGAGCCTTACTTCGGTGTGGGAATGGTATCGGCCACGGGCGATCTTTCGGCCTCGGGCAATTTAGTTTTCAATCCGGCCTACAATTCTTCCGGACAAGCGAAAGTTTCACGTTCCGGAACTCAGTGGCTGCTGGGCGGCGAACTTAAACTTTTAGTATGTAAAATGGGGCTTGAATATTCGAATCTGTTCGCCACCAGCCGTTACGTGGCCAAGCTTTCATTCTTTTTCTAAGTCATGTCTTTTGTAACCTACAAAGAAAAAATCAAAGGGTTGTCGAGCAAAATCATCTCGGCGCAAAAGCCAATTCGAATTCTAAACAGTATTCGCGTTCCGCCCGAATGGGAGGCGCAATTGATCCAAGGGCAGTTCCGCACGCTGCCGAAAGACGCCAAAGCTCACTATGAAAGCATCCCCCTCGGGTTTGAGCCGCGCGAAAAACATGCGGAGCTTAGAGTCCTGCAGGAGGAGATTGGCCGTACGCTGGGAGCCGAGGATGACCTCGGCAAACATCTGCACGCCATTTGCGAAGAGTATATGCAGGTTGTGCAAATGCTCAGTGCGCGCGGCACGCCAGACTTTTATCGCTACTCCCGCGGTCTCTACGGCAGTCCCAAAGATTGCTTTGCCCAGGATGTGAATTCGATTTCGGAGATGGCGCATTTACTTTACGGAATTTTGACCGGAATCGGAACTTCGCTGCCTGAAATCGTTTATCCGGAAAATATTCCCGCCGAACAAGTGGTGGAAACTCTAAACACGCGCTTTGGTCAATATTTCGGCACCCAAAAAGTCCTGGCTAAATTGTCCGATGGGATTGTCGCCGACGCGGCCGCGGGCGGTGACAAAGTGAAGATCCGCCAGGGCGCGATGTTTTCGGTTCGCGATGTGGATCTTTATGAAGTGCACGAAGGCTGGGTGCACGTCGGCACCACGCTCAACGGCCGCGCCCAAAAAGTGTGCGAATTTTTAAGCATTGGTCCCCCGCGCTGCGCATGCACCCAAGAGGGTTTGGCGGTGATTATGGAGATTTTCACTTTTCGCAGTTTCATCCAGCGCGCCAAACAGATCAACGACCGCATCATCTGTATCGAGAAGGCCGAAGACGGCGCCGATCTGCTGCAGGTGATCGAATACTTGCGCACCGAAGGTTACACCGAGCAGGAGTGCGTCACTCACGCGCTGCGAGTTTTTCGCGGCGGGACGCTTGAGGGTGGGGCTCCGTTTACTAAGGATATTTCTTACTGCAAGGGCTTCGTGGAGAATTACAATTTCTTGCGTTCGGCGATTCGCGCTTCAAAGCCGTTCTTAATACCGTATTTGTTCTTGGGGAAATTACATGTCGAAGATATCCCCCTTCTTTATGCTAAGCATGTGGAAGGGATTATCGATCCCCCACTTTATCTGCCGCCGCACTTTCGCGACCTAAATGGGCTTGCGGTGTGGATGAGTTTTTCGAGTTTTTTCAATCGGGTGGATTTGTCTGCGGTGCAAGGGCATTATAAGAAGCTTTTTGATCGGTATTTGTGAGCGAAGAAAACTGGACCACTGAAGTATGGGTGTTCACGTATTGACCCCCACCATTCGTGGCCACCGAGTGCGTGAGTGCGGACAGGTGTCAGCGCCCGCGGAGAGTGTCACCGGGCAGAAGAATTCTTATCGATTCCGGCGCGAAGGCCTAGAGATATCCAAGTGATTTGATCACTTGAATTACATTGCTTGAATCATTCATGACGTAAAAATGAATATTGAGATGGCCCTTGCTCAACAAGTCCTGAACTTGATTTTTAGTCCAGCGTTCGCCGATCTCGGCGCAGTGATTGGGGCTGGCTTGAATTTCGTTCACCAATTGGCTGGGCAGGGCGATGTGGAAAGTGCTCGGGATCGATTTCAGTTGCGCCGCGGACTTTATGGTTTTGAGACCGGGGACAATCGGAACCCCAATGCCCATTTTGCGCGCGCGTGCGACGAAATCGTAGAAGCTCTGGTTGTCAAAAAACATTTGCGTAACGATATAGTCAGCACCGGCATCCACTTTGTTTTTCAGATGATGCAGATCGACGTCGAAGTTCGCCGCTTCAAAATGCTTTTCGGGATAAGCGGCGACTCCGCAACAGAAATCAAATTCAAATGGCTCGGACATTTCGTTTAAAAAGCGTCCATGACGGAGATCCACCACTTGCTTGACCAGGTCGATGGCGTAATTATTAAACGACTTTTCATTGGGATATTTTTTTTCGTAGTTGGGATTGTCTCCGCGTACCAAAAAAACATTTTCAGCGCCCAGGTAATTGAGTTCGATCAGCGCGTCTTCGGTTTCTTCGCGGGTGAAGCCCAAGCACAGCAAGTGCGCCACGGTGTCGACCTGGAAGCGATTTTGAATGACGCCGCAAATGCCTAAAGTCCCCGGTCGTTTTTTAAAGGTGAATTTGCGAAACGAACCCTCGCCGTTCTCTTTGAAGTGCACGTTGGAGGCGTGGGCCGTGACATCAATCCACTTTGGGTTGGCGGGCATAAGGCGTTCAACGATTTCGACAAAGTGGCGCAAGGAACGTCCGCGGGTGGGCGGCACGATTTCAAAAGAGAAGGCGGCGTTTTTGGTTTCGCCGATGATGTCCTTCACCTTCATTTGGCTTCTCCTTTGGGTTGTTCCTCATCGGCGGGCGAAGCTACGCAACGAACGGGAGGGAGCAATTCATCTATAAGAGATGAGGACGGCCTGTCAACCGCGGTGATGTTGGAGGCCAGGAAGTCTTCCGCGCGCGCCCAGCCTTCGCCATCAATATGCTGCTCGTTGAGCGGGTGAATTTTATAAAAAAGCTGAGCTCCCCGCTCGTTACTCACCAGGCGCGAATCGGCAAGTTCGACTTCCGTCGCCTTAAATGCGCAAGTGGCGGACGCTTTCAAACACGCCGTGTAAGCCGCAGAACTGGGCTCGCCAAACAGCGGCGTTTGCTCCTTGGCGCGCAAAATCACATGGGAGTAGCGGGCGTCAATCCACACCAGCTCGTGTGCCGGCGCCAAAATGCGGGCTTCGGGATCGTGTGAATGGGTGAGCGTCAGCCATTGGCCGCTGCCATTGAGCTCGTGGTTCAAATGTTCGGCATATTGTTGGGGCGTGACTTGCACCCTTAATAGCCCACCGGTCACGAGATGAAGCAGTGGACGGGTTTTCGGGCGATGGGCGGTGGAACCCAAAATCGTAAGTGGAGGAGCGCCCGCGCGCAATTGCAGAAAGAAAATCAATAAAGTCTGTTTATCCGTAGAGGCGCTTGCCACCGCTTCGGCGTGCGCCGTGAGGCCCGTCGCCGCCAGAGTGAGCGCGCAGAGATATTTTTTTATCATGCCCTCATAGTAAAATTTCTGTCACCGACAGGCAAAGCCTTTTGCTGGGCCGCAACGATGACCAACGCCATCAGTCAGAGATTGCTTGTGCGCACCCGGGCCTCTACCTTTGCAGGTCATGGGCCGTTTTATAAAAATAATCTTGGTTGTAATTGTCCTAACGGGGATTTTGGTCCTGGTCATCAACAATTATTCGTGGGTCTTTTCTAAGACCGTCAGCGGTGAAATTGTGGACGTGGAACGAGTCACCGACCCGACGGCGATCCTAAGTTCGCGTG
Organism: Pseudobdellovibrionaceae bacterium; assembly: GCA_025354795.1. Classification (GTDB taxonomy): domain Bacteria; phylum Bdellovibrionota; class Bdellovibrionia; order Bdellovibrionales; family UBA1609; genus JALHOQ01. The sequence continues at coordinate 8,517 of JANXMF010000243.1, read as the reverse complement.
CCAGCGCCGAGCAAATGTATTCCTACTCGATTCTCATTCATGGCGACGACGGCCATCTCTATACCGCGAGCTCCGAGGACCGCCAGTGGCAGGTGGTGAAAAAAGGCTATTGTGTAGAAGCGGTTTTATTTCGTTATCCGCCGTGGCATTTAGATAAAGCCAATACATTTTTCAATGCCCGTTTAAAGGATGTGCGAATGTGCCCAGGACAGACGAAGTTGCCTGAGAACACCCCGGTCCCGACGGGACCGGGGGATAGCAACAAGGCTCCCCCACCGTCTCAACCCGGGTATTAGAGTGCACCCGCCTCCTGTTCCATCTTAATACATGGCGCCACATAATGAGATTCGCATCTACTCTTGTCTCACCCTAGACCAAAGGACTTAAAAAAATCCCCACGATTCCGATAAGTTTTCATGCACACAAGGAACCAAAGCCTGATGCTTATCCTACTCGCGGCCGCCTCAATGGCGCTAACCGCCTGTAGCAACAAGGGCTCGCTCAACCTTGAGCCGGGCGCAATCAAAGTGGCCTCGAAGGGCTCGCCTTATATGCGGCTCAATGTCGGGGCCAATGCGATGGTAGTGGAGCAAGGTCAGACTCCGACGACGGGCGTGCATGGCTGGATCAGTTTACAACCTGTGAGCTCGAAAAGTTTGGCCAGCGGTTCGGGCGCGCAGTTGATCATCAATAAGACTCAGGAAAAAAGTCACTAGAGAATGACATCGTGCTCACTCCTGAGTACCTTCGAATCCATGATTTCCATCGACACTGCGTTTTGCCAAATGTTCAAAACCCGCTTGCCTTTGATCGCGGCACCGATGTTTTTGGTTAGCAATGAAGATTTGGTGGTGGAGGCGTCCGAAGCCGGAGCCATGGGCACGTTCCCTGCGCTCAATTATCGTCCAATTGAAAAGTATAGGGAAGCCCTGGCAGCCATTCGTCGCCGGACTTCGCGACCGATTGGCGTGAACATCATCGTTAACAAGAGCAACACCCGCCAAAATGAGGACCTCAAATGGGCGCTCGAAAGCGGCGTCGATCTACTGATCACTTCGCTAGGCAATCCGAAAACTGTGATTCAAGAGGCCCATCGCAGCGGCGCCAAGGTGGTGTGTGACGTGACCAATCTTGACCATGCACTGAAGGTGCAAGACCTCGGGGCCGACGGAGTGATCGCGGTGAGCCAAGGGGCAGGTGGCCACGCTGGACCGATTTCGCCGTTGGTGTTGATTCCGTGGTTGAAGCGGGAACTGGATATTTTGGTTATTGCCGCGGGCGGGATTTCACACGGAGCGAGCATGGCTGCCTGTATCGCGCTGGGGGCGGACGCGGTTTCGGTGGGTACGCGATTTATTGCCAGCAAAGAGGCGACGGTGGATCCCGCCTACAAAAACGCGGTGGTGGAGGCCACGGCGGAAGACATCGTCCTCACCTCTCGCATCTCGGGTACACCGGCGGCGGTGATCAACACGCCCTATGTGCGCAAGATGGGGCTAGATTTGCCGTGGCTAGTTAAAGCGCTCAAAGAAAACTCGCACAGCAAGAAATATGTAGTCCCGTTCATTCACTTGCTGGGCATGAAAGCCCTCGAGGGCGCCGCCAACACTCCCACTTGGAAAACGGTGTGGAGTGCGGGGCAGTCGGTCGGGCTAATCGATGAAATATTAAGCGCGCGCGAGATCGTGGAGAAAATGGTGCGCGAGTATCAGACCGCTTGCACCACTCTTGCTAAGAGCGTGTCCGCTGCTTCACCGATAGCGTAAGTTTATACGTCATCACCGGCTCGGTAGCGGAAGATTTCAGCACAAAGGCATGGCCGGTGAAGGTTTGGTGGTGGCGTTCGCTGTCGGCGGCGGCTTGACTGACTAAACTACATATGTTTAGTCCTTGCGCGCACACAAAATTCACGTGGCCATCGGCACGCTTGTGAAATTCGGCTTGAAAATCTTTAAAAATAAAATCGATGCGCTTGCCGCTCGCGCGAATCGCTTGCAGCGCTTTGGTGGCGATGGAGAGCTCGGCTCCCATGGCTAGGGCGCCAAAGTACATGACCCCGAGGTGATTGCGCGTGCGCAGATCAAGGCGCACCCGCACCACCGCGCGCTCTTCGCCGGCTTCTAGAATCTGCGGCGTGATAAAAGCGAGCAGGGGGATTTTGAACAGCGAATAGGCGTTGACCATCGCCGTCATGCGTAGAGTTTCATAGCTCATGGGTTCGTTCCCGCGGGCTTAGGCGTTGGGTGAGCCGCTCGTGATAATCCATAAATTGCACCGGAATGCGGGTGCCGAAACGGTTCAAGAATTCACGTTGATCGGCGAGCTCACGCGCCCAAGCGTGCACGTCGATGCGGTGCAAATCGGAGAAGTGAGCGGGGGCGTAGTCTTCAAGCCCGCTCCAATCCATGTCGACATAGCGCGGACTGACGCCCAACGCGTGGGTTTCGCCTTGAGCGTGACCAGTGCAGCGTTCGAAAATCCATTTGAGCACGCGCATGTTTTCGCTATAGCCCGGCCATATAAACTGATTTTGTTCATTACGGCGGAACCAGTTGACGCCAAAGATGGGCGGCAAGTTGGCGCCGGCTGCGGCGGCAAAACCCAACCAATGGCCAAAGTAGTCGCCCATGTTGTAACCGCAAAACGGCAGCATCGCCATCGGATCCCGGCGCACTACGCCGGTCGCGCCCGTCGCGGCGGCGGTGGTTTCGGACGCCAGAGTGGCGCCGAAATAAACACCCGCGGTCCAATCTTCGAGTTCCGTCACCAGCGGCACCAATTGCGAGCGGCGTCCGCCAAAAATCATGGCGGCGATCGGTACTCCGCGCGGCGCTTGCCAATTCTCATCGAGCGACGGGCACTGCGTGACTTTAACAGTGAAACGCGAATTGGGATGAGCGGCTGGGCGCCCGCAACCTGGTGTCCAGGCTTGACCCTGCCAGTCGGTGAGTTCTGCCGGCGGAGTGGCGGTTAAGCCTTCCCACCAAACATCGCCGTCGGGAGTGTAGGCCACATTGGTAAAAATCGTGTTCTTGGAAATCATGCCGATGGCCGTCGGGTTGGTGCGGAGCGAAGTGCCGGGTGCCACGCCAAAAAAGCCTGACTCCGGATTGACCGCATACAAACGGCCGTCTTCGCCCTGGCGGATCCAGGCGATGTCATCGCCGACCGTGGTGATCTTCCAGCCCTCAAAACTCTTCGGCGGCATCATCATTGCGAAATTAGTTTTGCCACAGGCGCTTGGAAAGGCCGCGCTCACATAAATTTTCTGGCCCGCCGGCGATTCCACGCCGAGAATCAACATGTGTTCCGCCAGCCACCCTTGCTGTTTGCCCATATGTGAGGCCAATCGCAGCGCCAGACATTTCTTGCCAAGCAAAGCATTGCCGCCGTAGCCGCTGCCGAAGGACCAGATCTCGCGGGTCTCGGGAAAATGCACAATGTATTTTTCAGGATTGCACGGCCATTTCACGTCCTCGGCACCCGCTTGCAGAGGCGCACCCACTGAATGCACGCAGCGCACGAATTCCCCGCCGCCGCCGAGCTTATCCCAAACCGGTTGGCCAGCGCGGGTCATACGGTTCATATTGACCACTACATAGGGTGAATCTGATATTTCTACGCCGATGATTGCAAACGGTGATTCAAGCGGACCCATGCAATAAGGAATCACATACATGGTGCGACCCTGCATACAGCCCTTGAACATTGGGTTCAATTTGTCGCGCATTTCCACGGGCGCAAGCCAGTTGTTATTTGGACCGGCCTCAAGTGCGGACGTGGTGCAAACATAAGTGCGGTCTTCCACCCGTGCCACATCGGCCGGATCGGAGCAAGCCAGAAAACTGTTGGGGCGAAGCGTGGGATTCAGGCGGCGCAGGGTGCCCTTACTGATCATCCTTTCAATCAGCATTTGATCCTCATCCTCACGGCCATTACAAAAGTGCACATCGGCGGGCTCACACAGCTCAACAACCGACTGAATCCATTGCCGAACGTCCAAGTTGGCGGTGGGCCAAGATAAAGACATTTTCACGCGGTTCCCCTTTTATCACACATGGTGGTCCATCGTTATAATTTGTCGCGAGGGCAAGATCTCGCGGAAATGCATTGCATCAACTGGCCCCTTAAATTGTTGATGCCTAAAAGAACCAGTGAATCCTATGGTGTACAGGAAGTGTCTACTTTCGCTTTTGAAAAATCCAGTGGCGGGCTCGCATCCGGATGAGCATAGTCAAAGAGATCGTCAAAGCCATTGGCATTGGCGTCGCGCGCGCTTAAAGCCGGTAAATTGAATTTTTTCTCAATGAATTTTAGCACCGAGGTATGGTCGTAAACCTCATGGGAAACAAAGTGCCGCTTTACATAGGGCGACACCGCCACAAAGGGGACGCGAAAACCGAGTTGGTCAAAGTGGCCGGGAGTTATGCCAGCACTCAGATCGGGCTCGATGCTGTCGGGCAAGCACGCGAGCGGCGGCGGCACATGATCGAAGAATCCGCCGTTTTCATCGTAGGTCAAAAACAACACCGAGTGCGCCCAAGCCGAGCTCGATATAAGTTCCTGAATACGCGCGGCCACGAACGCCTGTCCCAACTGGATATTGCCATCGGGATGCTCATCGGCGCCTTCAAAACCGGAGTCAATAAAACTCACTTGGGGCAACGTTCCCGCCGCGAGATCCGCCGTTAGATCTTTGATTTTTGCCATCTTATTTTTGTTGGCCTTATACATAGGCTGAAAGAGCGCGGTGTAGCCGGTATCGTCATTGTAATACTTCCAGCTCACGCCCGCCGCGGTCATGGCGTCAAAAATTGTGGGTTGGGAAAACTGGGTTTTGTTGATGGGAAGAATATTGTTGATGTGGCCAAAGGAGGTCGCGGCCATTAAATAAAAACGGTTGGGAAAAGTCTGAGTCATGGTCGAAGCAAAATAGCGGTCGCCAATGGCGAAGGTGTTGGCGAGATCGTAGTAAAACGGCAGATCGCGTTCATCATAGTACGCCATAGTGCCTGGGCCGCTGGTTTTGACGAAACCATCATTTTTGCCGCCGTTCCAATCGCCATGAAGAGCGTCCCATGAGTGGCGAGGATCCGATGGACAAAGCGTCGGCGAGTGAAAGATGGTGACCACACCACCTTTGTCGTCTGGGTTACCGTGGCTCGGGCTTTGGCCGTCCACGTTGGAGCCATAAAACTGCGGGCGACTCAATTGGCCAAAATAATTATCGAAGGAATGATTTTCTTGCATGATGACGAGAATATGTTCGATAGGACCAGCGTCGGCTTGCCCTACAGGCACGAGAGGCCGCGGCATTGTCCCGGGGGGTAGGGTGCAGTTGAGCGCGAAACTAGAGGCTGAAATAAACAAAGCGAGGAAAAGCAAGAGTTGCACAAAGGGCTCCAATTGAAGATGTTGAGGAGAAAAGCCTAAGGAATTTTTTGCCAAGAATCTATTTGCATCGTTGACCTGACGCGTTTTTATCCCCATTATAGGCGCTAAATTTATTGAGAGGACCTAAGCCATGAAATCAGTGACTGAATTTAACAGCTACAATTTGAATCAAGCGCTTAAGACCAAAACGACGCTGACGGGTGAAGGCAAAACTACCGAAGAGATTCAGAGCACTCTCGGCACTCAATTTAAGCTGGAGGGCGACAAACTTAAGTTTTTCGTCAACGCCCTCGAAGTCGCTGCTGCCAACCAAGAAGGACTGAGCCGTATTTTGGTGGTGAGTTTGAATGACGGCGAGACCGCGCCCGCTAAAGCCGTAAAGGTTGAAGAAATGCATTTCGTGCCTGAGTTCCGCATCGAAGCCAAAACTAAGGTAGCCACCAAGAATGACGTCAAAGGTGGGCCCGGCGGTCGCGGCGGCGGCAAAGGCGGACCTCGCAGTGGGCCTAAAGAGTCTCCGTGGGGATTATCGCCTGAGCAGAAAGCCGCTAAAAAGGGCGGAGGGGCAAAGCCACCCGTGAAGCCGGCGTAGCGCCTCGACTTGCGGTCAGTTATGATTCACCCGAGCAGATGTACACTTTTCATTTGCACAAGGTGCCTTAGGGCACTAACCCTCGTCCCGGCTATTTCCATAGCGCCATAAGAAAATCCCGTAGTTGGTCAGCATAAAAACAATGGTTCCCAAAAAAAGCCAGCCGTACACGGGATCGTAGTCTGCCGAATAGCGGGCGCCAAAATACAACACCGCAAGTTTAGTCAGGAGGAAGGAGCGGAAGCTGTACCAGATAAAGCGTTTGCCCAGATTTTCGTCTTTACGGGCGACCTTGGGTTTTTGATAGTTGGGGACGAAGCCCCAATATTTGTGGCGATGAAAATCGCGAATGACCTCGATCCAAGCTTGAGGGGCGTCTTTGTCGGAGTTTTGCAACTGTTCCCACGCGCGCGCCAAGATTTTGTCCCAGTCGGTGGGTGAAAACTGGCCGCTAATATTTCCGGCCAAATCTTCGCGGGCATTGGCCATCACATCGTTCATGATGGGTCCACTCGGCCAAAAACATAGGCAAGAACGGCAATGCCGCCATTGGAGAGTCGGCGTTTTTCAAGCACTTTCCACGCGGCGGGAAGTATCAGTCGTCCCGCGGTCGCGGGCAACAGAAAACAGGCGCGATCCGGGTGTGCGACCTTTTCACACTGGGCAAAGAGATGGGCGTAATATTCAGGCAGGGAGCCTCTCACTTTTAAGCGCTCGCCATAGGGAGGATTGTTGATCACCCAACGCTGGCATTCTGCGCGGGCCGGCAACGGCGGGATGGCAAAGAAATCCTGGTTATGGGTTTCAATCTCGAGCCCTATGTTTTGCAAATTTGCGCGCGCGGCCGCGCAGGTTTTGGCATCGACCTCGAAACCAACAAGACGGGTGAAGCGCGCGCTTGAGGAAGGCGCCGCCGGCAGCACCGGTTGAGCCACGAATGACTCAAATGCGAAGCCGCGCTGGTCGACAAGCCGATCGCGAACCGCGGCTTCAAGCAGAATCGTACCACTGCCCATCATGGGATCGAGCAATTCAACCGCTGAAGGGGATGCAGCGTAAGTTTGCGCCACTAGCTGTATCATCGCCGCGGCCAGAGTTTCACGCAACGGAGCTTCGCCGATGAGCGCGCGCGCGCCGCGTTTGTGTAGACGCTCGCCCGAGGTGTCGAGACTGAGGGTGCAAAGGTTGTCGTAGAGGCGGACATAAAGCGAGGCGGCTTGGCCGGAAGGCTTTGCGCGGATTTGTTTTTGGTGGGTGAGCCAGCCGTCCGCGCAGGTTTCCTCGATTCTCTTTTTTATTTTCAAGCGCGAACGGTGCGCCGATGCGTGCACTGTGAGTGTCGAGCCCGGATCAAGAATTCCGCCCCAGTTAAAGCTTGCCACTTTGTTGTAGAGTTTGGGAAAGTCGCGGCAGGTAAAAGTCGCCACTCGCAGCAAGACTCGGGTTGGCAACTTCAGCGCAAGATTCATCGCTAGACCCTCCGTTAGAGGGGCTTGCACGGTCACGCCTCCGACTTCGACTTTGCCTTCCAACCGCGGAAACCAGGCCTTGAGCTCTGCCAACACCAAATCCTCAAGCCCTGGGAGTGTAACTAAGAAAAATTCCTGAATCATGTGGACGAACTCTGGTGCAGGCTCACATTGTCGCCGTCATTGTCTTTGAGTTGCGCGAAGCCAAAGGCCGAAAACACCGTGAGCAAGCCTAAAACTACAAACGCCTTGTGCAAGCCGCTGAGCAAATCTTCAGGGCTGGCGTTGAAACGATCGCGAATAAAAAAACCGGTAACCAACGATGATGTCGCCACTCCAAAACTAAGCGACATCTGTTGAGCGGTGCTCAAGATCGTGCTCGCCATGCTGGTCTGATTGCTGTCCACATCCGCGTAGGCCAGCGTGTTCATGCTGGTGTATTGCAGCGAGGATAAAAAGCCAAAGCAGCACGCCTGGATCACGATCAGGCTAGTGCTGGTGCCCGGTCCTATGGTCGCAATCAGCGCTATGGATAGGCCGATCAGCACGGTGTTGTTGAGTAGCAAGCGACGATAACCAAAGTGTTTGAGAATCTGCGGCGTCCAGTAGCGAAAGCAAATTGCGGCCAGGGGTTGCGGCATTATCAAAAAACCACATTGCATCGGCGAATAGCCAAGTCCGACTTGATAGAGCAGCGGCAATAAGAACGGCATGCCGCCTGCCCCCAAGCGGGTAATGAAATTGCCTTCGACGGAAGCGCGTAAGGTGCGAATGCGCAAAATACCTAAGCGCAGTACGGGGAAAGCGATCGCGTTCGCATGGCGAACATAGGCGTACAGAAGCAACATCGCGATCGCCGTGAGACTTAACATCTCGCGCGTGGTGAGAGTGTGCTCGCCGAAGACTTCCAAAATGTAGGAGAGCAAAGCTACACCGCTACCAAACAACACCAGCCCGACAAAGTCCACCGGCACCCATTTTTCACCGTGATAGTCGGGCAGGTAACGATGAACATAATATAATCCAATAATCCCGATCGGCAGATTCACAAAGAAAATCATG